>DAOVAK010000484.1 GCA_030671095.1 Deltaproteobacteria bacterium
GGCGCCGTGCCTTCTTGCCAGGAGGCCGGAGTGATCGGGGCCATTGCGGGGATCATAGGCATGATTCAGGCATTCGAGGCGATAAAACTCCTTTCGGGTCAGGGTGATCCCCTCATCGGGCGTTTTCTGGTGTTTGATTCACTGGATATGTCCTTCCAAGAATTCAAAATAGAAAGGGATGAAAGCTGTCCCCTCTGCGGCAAGGGCGCTTCGATCACCAAGTTGGTGGATTATCAGCAGGTGTGCCAGGCTTAGGAGAGCGGGTTTCCGGTGCGCCATGGGTCTCAAAGTCCAGCTGTATGCGAAAAGAGATTGTTCCCTCTGCGTTGTCGCCAGGGAGATTATCTTGAGGGTCCTGAAGGAGATCCCCTTTGAATTCCAAGAGGTCGATATCGAATCGAGGGGCGACCTCTATGAGAGGTTTAGAGAAGAGGTGCCCGCTGTATTCGTGAACGGGGAGCGAACCTTTACCCGCAGGGTTAGCGAGAGAAAATTAAAGAGGGTTTTGAAGAGACGTCGGCCAAAGTGATGATGAACAAGGACGGGCGTCCGGTTGAAAGTATGGAGGGTTTAAAATGTGCCACATTGTGTTATCTTCCCCAATTCTGGCCCTGCCGCTGTTCTTATTCTTACCCTTTAGGACGGCGCTGCCCGCGTATCTTGCCGTGCTGGTTGCCACTGGTTTCGTTTACTTTAAGATCATCGGGGCAATGAAATCCAAGGTTCAGACCGGCATGGAGGGGATGACCGGCTGTAAGGCAGTGGTGGTGGAGGATATCAATCCGGATGGAAAAGTCAGAGTTGGAAATGAAATATGGGTAGCGACGGCTACGGATAGGAAGTTTTCCAAGGGGCAGATGGTGAGAATAGCCGAGATTCGAGGATTAAGGGTAATCGTAGGGGGCCCGTCGAAGGATAGATGACGAAACGCATCCATTTGGGACGAGATAAAGAAGAGCAAGACGTTTTCAAATCGGAGTCTTAAGACGAGGTGATGTTTTTGGAGAAAGAACGCACACACAAGATAAGGACTCGATATGACCGGATTTCTCGCTACTACGACTTCATGGAATCGCCTCTGGAGAAACTCCTCTTCTCGCAATGGCGAAGAAGAGTTTTCGACGTTCTGGATGGGGATAACATCCTGGAGGTAGGCGTGGGGACGGGAAAAAATTTTGACTTTTACCCGGTCGGCAAATCGATCACGGGGATTGATTTCAGTAAGGGAATGCTGAGGAGGGCCCGGAGGAAGGCGCAAAGCCAAGGAGTGAAAGCGGATCTGGTTGACATGGATGTTCAGGATCTCCAGTACGACGATCAATCCTTCGATACGATCGTGGCCACCTTCGTCTTCTGCTCCGTACTGGATCCGATAAAGGGATTGGAGGAAATCAGGAGGGTATGCAAAAAAGGGGGGAAAGCCGTCTTGTTAGAGCATGTAAAACCAGCAACTACACTCTTGGGGAGGATTTTTGACCTGCTAAATCCCATCTGCGTCAAGTTAATAGGAGCTAATGTTAACCGGGACACCGTCTCAAACGTCAAGAGGGCGGGCCTGAATGTCCTGGAAGAGAAAAATCTTTTCCGGGATGTCGTTAAATTTGTCGTGGCCAAGCCGTGAAACGGGTAATGGGCGGCCTTACGTATATTGTTTTCCTCGCGGTGCAAAAATTTTTTGCAGTTCGCCCCACCGATTCGAGGTGATTAGGTAAATATTATTCATCGTCCGAGAGTTCCCTTTCTTCACCTTCCGTTTAACGAGAATTAATGTAATGATATTAATAGCTTATAGGCCAGTGGGGTTCTCTTTATTCCCTCATCATTGGCACACCTTTTGTCCTTAGAAAGGTTAAGGGCTGAAGAAGTCCATGGCTGTCGGGGAATAATGAGGAGGTTTCCATGAAAGAACGGAAAGAGAGCATATGGGGCAGTCATTCTTTTTGGATGATTCTGTGTTGTGCTATTCCCCTTGTGGGCATCATTATCCTTTCTCTGAGGAGGATGGCCTCCAAGGATAATTACAAAGGGTCTTACAAAAATCACATGATGAGGTCAAAAAGGTAGTCGGGGCATTGAATAAGCATTTTGAAAATAGGGCGGAATACGTACCCATAGTCACCGGGGTTTTAGTAGATGAAACTTCGGGAAGTGATAAAATCTGCTGAGGAGGATTGCACATGGGGAAATGGCTCATCGTTTTGGGAGTTATGGGGTTGTTGTTCCTTCTGATACGCCGGGGTGGAATGGGATGCTGCGGCGGAGGTCACTCTCATTCACCCTCCGGGGAAGGCAAGGAGGGTGAGAAGAAGAAATTGAGTTGCCATTAAATAGCAGGAGTCAATCACCATGGCAAGGGATCCGGTCTGCGGTATGGAGGTGGATGAATCTCAGGCCCCCGCCAGTCTCGAGTACAAAGGGCGGAGGTTTTATTTCTGCGCCTTATCATGCTATGAAGCCTTCGAAAAAGACCCTGAAAGCTATCTGGTGCCGGAAAAACAGGGATGGTGGGGACGTTTTTTGAACAAACTGGCCAAGGCGAGTCAAGAGACTTACGGGAACAAGCCGCCCAAGTGCCATTAGCGAATAGGGTCTTTCAACTTAAAAAGGATATCAGGTTTGACTTTAATCAAACACTTGACCATTCAGAACATATATTCTTCTTGACAAGAGGGGTTAACCTTTCTTGGGGAGACCCATTTCCTGTAGATTGGGCGCTTTTATTATTACGGAAATGAAGGTATAAACCCACGGACAATATTGCTAGTGGGGGAACTTTCACGCCTTCTTTAATCGCCGAAGTTGTGAAGAGGAAAACTTTGTTCTAATATGATCAATTACTGTATACTTTTCAAAGAATGGTGATTTATGCATGTCCTTACTGCTTGTTAAAATTTTTTTTCGACTCATGAGCCAAAGGAGATGAGACGTTATGGCCATCGATCTGGTTTGCGGAATGATTGTTGATGAGAAGTCGGCCCCTGCCAAAACGACTTACGGGGGAACCGACTATTATTTTTGCGCCACCTATTGCAGGGAGGCTTTCGATCGAGAGCCTCAAAAATTTATCCAGGGGACCAAGCAGTGGGGGGAGACCATTGATCCCGTTTGCGGGATGACGGTGGAAATCCCTCACGCTGCGGCTATGAGCGTGTATAAGGGACAATTCGTTTATTTCTGCAATGTGGCCTGCAAGGAGAAGTTTGATGCCTCCCCTGAGAAGTTTTTGGAGGCCCAGGAG
>DAOVAK010000495.1 GCA_030671095.1 Deltaproteobacteria bacterium
GTCCTGGGATTGCAGAAGATCAATCGGCCATCCATGTCCATGGTGAAAACCATGTCCTCTAAGTGTTCGACCAGTGCCTGGTACTTCTGCTCGGATCGACGCAGGGCCTCTTCAATTCCTTTGCTCTTGGAATAAAGCAGGGCGTTTTCCAGGGCCACGGTCGCCGGCGTGCTTAATCCGGTGAGAAGAAGAAGGTCATCCTTTCGAAATCCGTATGGCACGTTAATAGAGTGCACATAGATCGCACCTCGGACTTCAGACTTGAAGATGAGTGGTACGCACATGATAGATTTGACCCGCATCATCTCTATGCTGTCTGAAAGATCCTCCCTCTCTTCTTTACTGGTATCTGACATCATCACGGCTTTACCTTCTCGGATGACACGGTTCACGATGGTTCGGCTATAAGTAAATATGATCTCTTCCTTATTTTCCCTCGACTTCGCTATGATTTCTTTGAGTCGTCCGGTCTCTTTCTCAAACAATAGGATAGCCCCACTGTCTATCCTTTTGAGACAAGAGAAAATAGAATCCATTATCTTTTCAGCAATTTCATTGATATGTAATGATTGCATCAGGGCGGTGGAAACTTCGTGGATGAGTTCTAGATGTCTCCGATCTGAGATGCGTCTGTTATTGTGGGGAAGGTTTCTCCATTTTTTGCCCTTAGGCTCGAGAAGGTCGATGGAATACTGGGTGACCAAATCCTCCTCTGAGTTCCCCTCCACCAGGCTAATCAGAATACTCCCAATGCCGATGGGCAGACCTTCTGTGACATGGCATTCCTGACCAGGTTCTATTTCCTTTCCAAAAATCCAGGTTCCATTTTGACTGTTAAGATCTTCAATGAAGAATTGATCACCTCTCTTGAAGATTCTCAGATGCCTGCGAGAAACAGAACGATCATTAATCTGGATAGCATTATCAGGAGCCCTTCCAACAAATGCTGTATTGCCATTAAGCTCAAAGGAACGGCCCATCATCGGTCCGTTGATGATATAGAGCTTGGTCATGGAACCCCCCATCTTCACCAAGAGAAATGCTCAATTTTGACGGTCAGTCACATTCATCGCTGAGGACAAACAGAACAGATCACACAATGGGACTTGCTTACACTGAATCATAATTTATACAAGCAAATGACATGCCCACCGAAGCCATCCCATATGAAAAATACCTAAACCCCTTGAGGTTTTTGAAAAATTTAACATACACGCCAGGCGAACATCTAAACGTTTGAGCCTAGGGATGTATGATATTAGATACGGGTCCATAGATCTTTATGGGAAACCGGTACGACATTAGGCCAACATGAAGAAAATAAGATTAGCATCTGGATCTCTTCAAATAGTTGTGATTCTTCCATATCCCACATATGCCTTTGCCCTTGTAAACGGCATGTTATTCTTCCCCATTTTCTGCTAACTTTCCCTAAAGTTATCAATTTAGATACATGTTATCTTTTTCTTTCAAAGTACTGATAAAAAAGTAGACATTCCTATAAATGTTTGTTATTCTTGCCGTTAAACTCAGACGGTGTTTTGATGGAGAAAGATTTAAAGTATGAATGAAAGGTCTTCAACCCCTGGTTCCTCCATAGATCGCTTGAAGGAAATCTCCACGTGGGTCTCCTCGGTGTTCGACCTGGATGAACTTCTGGAACTCATCATTGACACAGCCACCCGTATGGTTCAAGCCAAGGCCAGTTCCTTGCTGTTGTTGGATAAAAGGACCAAAAAGCTTCACTTTAAAGTGGCCACTGGGGAAAAAGGGGAAGAAGTGATGAAATTTGAGGTCAACCTGGGCCAGGGAATCGCCGGATTCGTAGCTGAAACTGGAGAACCCCTCCTCATTTCAGATGTGAGCAAAGACCCCCGCTGGTACAAGGAAATTAGCGAATCCGTAGGCTTTGAGACGCGTTCCATAGCCTGTGTCCCCATGAAGGTGGATGGCGAAATCATCGGGGTAGTTGAGATTATAGACAAAGAGGACGGCAGCCCCATTCGCAATGAAGATATGACCACTCTGACGGCTTTTGCCGAGTTGGCCTCTAAGGCGATCGGCAATGCCCAGCGAATTGATCGGGTAAGAAAAGAAAACATAGATTTAAAACAGGAACTTGGGGACAAACACCAGATCATCGGGGAGAGCAAGATCTTACAGATGGTCATATCGGACGCCTTCAAGGTAGCTAACTCCAAAACCAGCACCTTGGTTCTGGGTGAGAGCGGGACAGGAAAGGAACTCCTGGGCAGATTAATCCATCAGGCCGGTCCCAGGAAGTCCAAGCCCATGATTGTGCTTAACTGCGCGGCCCTGCCCGAGACCCTGCTGGAAGCCGAGCTCTTCGGTCACGAAAAGGGGGCCTTTACGGGTGCTATGGCCCGAAAGATAGGAAAATTTGAACTGGCTGATGGAGGCACCCTGTTTCTGGACGAAATTGGAGAGATGTCCCCGGGCATGCAAGCCAAGCTGCTTCAGGTGCTGGAAGAGGGCATCTTTTATCGGGTGGGGGGAAATACACCCATATCAGTGGATGTGAGGGTCATCTCGGCCACCAATATAAACATCGCCCAAGAGGTGGATCAAGGAAAGTTCCGAGAAGACCTCTACTATCGTATAAATGTGGTACAAATGCAGATGCCCTCCCTAAGAGAGAGGAGAGAAGATATCCCTCTGCTTGTGGAGCACTTTTTGAGTGTTTTCAAGCGGGAAACTGGACACCCAAATCTAAAGGTCTCAGAAGCGGCCATGAAAAAGATGATCGAATATGATTGGCCCGGCAATGTGCGGGAACTCAGAAATGCCCTTGAACGTGCCGTGGTGATGGGCAACGGGCTGGAGATCTTGCCCGAGGATCTGCCCATTTCCCGCCAAAGAGCCGTACAACCGGGGCTGGAGGTGGGATTGACGCTCAAGGAGGCCCTGGACAGGTTCAAAAGAGAATTTATCACCATAAACTTGAAACACGTCGGAGGTAATCGAAGCAAGGCGGCAAAAGTCATGGATGTTCAAAGGACATACCTATCCCGCCTCATATCCAAGTATGGTATCCAAGAGATCTGATAAGCCTTTCTCATTACGCCCTCTCCACACGCCATACAAACCTTGACGGCTTCGTAAAAAGTCCAACTGCCGTTCGACATGC
>DAOVAK010000079.1 GCA_030671095.1 Deltaproteobacteria bacterium
GCTGGTGGAGCAGGTCATCAATGTGGCCAAGAAAAAGGGTCGAAAGATTGGGATCTGCGGTCAGGCACCCAGCGATTTCCCTGATTTTGCGGAGTTTCTGGTGGAATGCGGGATTGATTCTATGAGTCTGATTCCTGATACAGTCATTAAGACCCGGGTGACCATTGCTGAGAAGGAAAAGGAACTGGGAATAGAAGTGGAGAAAGACTAGAAGATGACATCCATACGAATTCTGGGGACGGGCTCCTACGTCCCACCTAAAAGACTCACCAATCTTGATCTTGAAAAGATGGGCCTTGGCACCACGGATGAATGGATCGTCCAACGGACGGGTGTCAAGGAGCGGAGGGTCGCTGATCCAGATGTGAACACCTCTGATCTGGGCTATGAGGCCTCAGTTAAGGCCCTTGAGATGGCAGGCATGAGTGCCCAAGATCTGGATCTTATTATGGTGGCCACCATCACACCGGACACATGCTGTCCGGCAGCGGCTAACTGGCTGCAGGCCAAGCTGAATGCGCCACAGGCCGTCACTTTTGACGTTACGTCAGCGTGCTCGGGCTTCATCTTCGGTCTCAATGTGGCGACACAATATTTGAATACCGGATATTTTAATCGGATTCTTGTAGTCGCCTCTGAAGTTATGACGAGGACACTCAACTATAAAGATAGGAGTACCTGTATCCTCTGGGGAGATGGGGCGGGTGCCGCCATATTAAACAAAAGTGAAGGGAATCATAGAATTCTCTCCACCCATATCCATTCGGATGGGAAAAACGGACAGGATCTCTTAATGCCCGGCGGCGGATCGATGACAACGCCCATATCCCATGAGAGTGTGGATAAGGGGCTCCATTATCTCAACATGATTGAGGCGAATGCAAGTTTTAGGGTGGCCGTGAGGCACTTCATTGACTGCATCAAAGAGGCTGCAGCCTTTAACAAGGTGGCCATCGAGGAAATAAACTGGTTCATACCTCACCAAGCAAACCTGCGAATGTTCCAGTCCATGGCCAAGACCCTGAAAATCTCCATGGATAAGTTTTATGTGACCCTGAACAAATACGGGAACATCTCCTCAGCATCCTGTGCCATTTCCCTGGATGAGGCGGTCAGGGACGGCAGCGTCAAAGAGGGTGATCTCATCTGTATGCCTGTATTCGGTGGCGGTCTGACCTGGGGTAGCGCCCTCATAAGGTGGTAGCTTCTGCCCCCTGAGTTAATCCAGTGCACAAAAAGATAGGCCCTTGATGTGATTCGAGTCACTTAGGACTCGGGCAAGGGAGAAATGTTTCAAGGCATGAGCGATGGAACTTCATAAGAAGCTAGAGCATCTCAAGGTAGGTTACTTAATGGGAGACGAAGGCTTGAGGGAAGGGCGAGCCACCCTTGTTATGATACATGGTGCAGGCGGAAGGGCCCAGATCTGGCAGAATCAGATCGTGTCATTAGACAAGACCATAAACGTTTTGGCCCTGGACCTTCCTGGTCATGGGAATACGAAAGGTGATGGCCGATCTCTCATTTCCGAGTATGCCCAATGGCTCGTAGATACAATGAAGACGATCTTTGATCACCCCATTTTTCTCATGGGTCATTCGATGGGTGGTGCCATCGTTCAGGAGGTGGCCATTACTTCGCCTCATATCTTGGAAGGGATCGTTCTCGTAGGGACGGGAGCCCGACTCAAGGTGGCTCCCATGTTCCTTGACGGTCTTTTGAACAATTTCGAGGAGATCCTGGAGACCCTTATCAGCTATGCCTATAGTTCAAGGACTGACAAGTCAATCATTGAAGAAGGACTAAGGATGATGAAGGCTTCCGGATCAAGAGTTGTTTATAACGATTTCCTTGCATGTGATCGCTTTGATACTCGGCAAGAATTGGCACAGATCCATTTGCCTTGCCTCGTGCTTTGTGGAAGCGAAGACAAACTGGCCCCGGCAAAGCTCTCTGAGGCCCTTAGGGAAGGGATTGAAGGGAGCGTGCTAAAAATGGTACCCAATGCAGGACACACGGTTATGATTGAACGATATAAGGAGATGAACCAGGCAGTTCAGGAATTTATTTTGGGGATCCATGCATAACCCATTCAGTTTTTGACAATGGGTCATTTTCCCGTTATATAAAACAAAGTCACTGAGGAACTCTTCCGATTTGGACATATTGTAAAGCAGGGGAACTGGGTATTTATTCAATTATCAGACAAATTTTTGAGCAAAACAGGACCTAAGAGGAAGGAGGGGTGCTATGGCTGAAATTGAATCCAAAATACCGGTTATCCGCACCATGTCCGGCAAGGACCTGGATCGTATCGTCAAAATTGATACGAAGGTCCTCGGAAAGTCAAGAACCGAATACTGGGAAATGAAATTGGAGTTGGTGGAAAAACGATCTCCCATGGCGTCCCTGGTGGCTGAGCTGGACGGTGAAGTGGTCGGCTTCATCATTGGGGATGCCAGTGGTTGGGAATACGGGGTCCCTGAGCATATCGGTTGGATCGATACGATCGGCATTGATCCCGCCTATCAAGGGAAAGGCATCGCCAAAATGCTGTTCACTGAGATGATCGGTGCCTTGAAGAAGGTTGGGGTTGATACCATATACACCTTCGTCAACTGGCGTGATTGGAGCCTTCTGCGCTTTTTTAATGCCATGGGCTTTGAGAAAGGAGACATGGTAAACCTGGAATTGAAGGTTCGATAGGGGCCTTGACGAAGCCATTCCAGCTGACCGCTGCCTTTGTTGCAGCGGACAGCTGAAAACCATTAGCGCGCAGGTGCTGATCTCTCCAGGTGCTTTCGCATCCTGTTTAAGAATTCAAATCTGCCCACATACGTTTGGAGCCTCAAATCCTTCTCTTCCTCGCCCTCTCTGTTCAAGAAAATGACGGTAGGTACCCCCCTGACGCCGTATTGCTTCAATACCTCGTCTTGAAAGGACTGGTGGCGTGTCAAATCCAAGCGCATGGTTATTAAATTCTGGCTTAGCCTCACAGCTTCGGGGTCTTTGAAAACCCTTTTTTCCATGGCTACGCAGGGTGAACACCAGTCCGCATAAAAATCCAAAATGAGAGGTTTCTTCTCCTTTGCCGCCGCGGCTATGATGTCCTGATCATAAGGTATCCATTTGATACCTTCCCTCTCATAAGCTGATGAGATGAGGTAGACGATTCCTCCGCACACCAGACAAATCCCTACAAGCTTCTTGATGTTGGAAAAACGACGCAGGCCACTTCCCGTCCTGTCAAGAAAGCCGAGATGGATACCGGCGGATGCAGCAACAGCGGCCAGGAGCCCAAATTTCCCCAAATGATGGGGGATCAGAGGACTTATCATGTAGGCCGCCATGCCCACCAAGACCCAGCCCATGAATTTCCTAACCCACAACAGCCAGTCCCCTGACCTGGGGAGCTTATCTAAGGCCCCGGAAAATATGGCTAAAAAAGAAAGGGGGAGACCGAGACCCAGGCTGAGGATGAAAAAATAGAGGAATCCGAGGAACGGATCACCCTTCTGGCCCACATAGGTGAGCAGTGACAGTATGAAGGGTCCCAGGCAGGGAGCAGCCACGATTCCGAGGGTTAGCCCCATGAAGAATGTCCCAAGGTACCCGCCGTAGGTCTTGGATGCGATCTTGGTGAGGGCAGTCGGGATCCGAAATTCCCAGAACCCGAAAAAGCTCAAACCTAAAGCAGTCATCACCCCGGCCACAAAAATCAGGACCAGTGGCTGCTGGAGTACCGCGCCAAGCATACCCCCAGACAGAGCGGCCGTTAGACCCAGCACGGAGTTGGTGAGGGCAAGGCCAAGGATGTAAAGCATCCCATGCATGATGGTGTTGGCACTTACCTTTTGGCTCCTTCCTCCGAAATAGGAGACCGTTATGGGGATGAGGGGATAGACGCATGGGGTAAGATTGAGGGCCAAACCCCACAAAAAAATGCCAAATAGGGTAAGCAAGAAGCCAGCCCCAGACCGCATCCCCGGAAGGCCCTTCTCAAGAGGCATCTCCCTATGGGTAGAAAGAAATAGCTGTTGATTCAGGGCATCGGTCGGACTGCCATGGGGGACGATAACTGTGGAGAGGTGCACAGAAACATTTTCTGGAGGCAGACACAGCGTGGATGAGCAGGCCTGATAGGAGAGATTTCCTTTTATCACTTGACGCCCTGATGGGACCGAGCCGCGTACCGCAAGCGTTGCCCTGACCAGGATACTGCCGGAATAGATCTCTATAGGTTTCGACGTGTATGGGAATTTTTTCTTCCCAGGTTCAGGGAACTTGACCTCTTCCACCTTTAAACCTGGAGATTCTTGAAAGGAGAGCAGCGTGGCGATTAGCCCTTCACCCTCGCTTTTTGTGCCGTGGATATACCAGGGCTTTGAAATCTTCAAATGAAAAAGAATAGGATAGCTTCCCTCTGCCGGATATTTGTCGCGGGAGTGAAGGATTTCTATCTGAACCGTTGAGGCAAATGAGAGGGATGCCCATAGAAGACTTAGTATTAGCAAGATAGCTGAAAAAAGTGTTCCTATTCTCATGAAGTTGCTCTTAGAGATACTCAAATTCGAAACCCAAATTTTTCTATCTCAAACCTTATCAAGAGGTTTGTCTATTCGCCTGGGTCGAGCGCTCCATCATTGATCTCTGTCAAAACGCCGTACATACGATTTGGAGGCTGAATGAAGGCGTAACGATTTCCCATCTTCATGGATTATCTCCCCTGGGGTTTTTGTCTATTTTTGACGCCTATGTTAAAATATATCGGTTGATTCAGTCGGGTGTCAACCTGCGAATAGTGGCCCTGACCACCATCAAGGCATCATCTCCCCGCCGAGACGGGATTTCGCGGGGCTCAACTTGCATCTAATACCTTGCTGGTGATCAGGAATACTCCATAAGCTGCTGGTTTCAGTCCTGATACCCAAATTAGACGGTGGACCTGGGAGAGGAGAGATCTACATATGGATCGTGCTGATGAGCTAAAGACATTTTATCTTCAAAATACGCCCGGAGCAAAGATGGAAGGTAATCTTCTTAAGGCCCCATGTCCGTTTTGCGCAACAGACAAAGGGCAAAAGCCCGGTGTCATGGTGGCATATCTTGATCCTGAGAGTTTTTTCATGGGCTACTTCCGATGTTCGAACAGATGCATGCAGGGAGGGTTCCCTCCACACTTTGCCAGGATGATGGGGATCCCTCCACAAAATGTGCCAGGGCACGATCCAGATCGGGAACCCTTTGTGCAGGACATCATTTTTCCCACCAAGAACCTTAATCTGGAGCTTGAGAAATTCAGGTCTCTCATGACCGAAAACGAGTATAACCATTTCAAGGCGTTTAGCGTATCAAAGAGCGTAGTTGACGCCATGAAGGTTGGCTACAATGGCCGGTATCTCGTCTATCCCTATTTTCTGGAAGATGGAAATTGCTATGCAGCTCGATGCGTTTTGCCTGATCGTGAGGAGGATAGTTTTTGGCACGGCGATGAAACGTTCTTTTCAGGAGGGTTCCGAATATTTAATACCCAGGAGATAGAGAGATGCGAGGATGGTGCATTGTTCATCACAGATGGGGAAAACAATCTTTTAACCCTTAAGGAGCTGGGGTATCCTGGCATAAGTGTGCCTTCTTACGGCGATCTGGAACTGGTGAGCGCGGAAAAATTGGCCTTTGTCAACCATGTCCTCTTGATCCTGATTAACACGCCAGAGGCTCGGCTTGCCGCACGCTCCTTTGCAACGAGACTGGGGTTTAAGTCCAGAATCTTGAAATGGCCATCCCACTTGAAGCGGGGATATAGCCTGTGTCACCTGGCAAAAGAAAAGGGGAAAGGCTTCAGGACAGCTGTGACTTCCATGGTAAAGGCCTCAAAGGCCTTCTCTCCATTTGCCTCACCGGAGAAGGAGCAGAGGCGATTTACAGACTCCCTGGAAAGGGAAAAAGGGAAGGAACTCCTTGGCTTGAGTTGTGGTTTTGAGAAGATGGATCAGGCCATGAGTGGTATCCGGGATATTAACATCATGGGAGGACAGCCAAAGGCGGGGAAATCCTGTTTCTTTATCCAGGTATCCACAGAGATGGCGAGGCAGAAGATCCCCGTCATATACTATGATTTTGAAAACGGTCGGCAGAAGATCTACACGAGAACCTTGTGCCGTCTAGCCAGACTTTCCGAAAAGGACATCAGGCAGGAAGACCTGGAAGAAAAGGCATCTAAGAGGTTGGAGATGGCTTACCAGGTTTTCAGGGATATGCTTCCCTATTTCCGGGTGGTCACAGATAGGAAATTGAGCCCCGATATCATGAGGCGGCAGATCGATTTTTTACAAAACGAGACAAGAAGAGACTACACGCTCGTGGTGGTGGACAGCCTGCACAAGCTTCCGTTCAAAGATCTTTCAGAACGAAGAGCGGGTATCGATGAGTGGCTCCGTCACATGGAGTCCATTAGGGATGAAAAGCGTGTATCCTTTCTTGTTATTTCTGAACTCTCCCGCGGCGAAGGGGGAGGTTACGGTGGAAAACCGGACCTAAGCAGTTTCAAAGAATCCGGAGATATAGAATATAGCGCCGACAACGCCATGATTCTCACGCCCGATTGGGATCCCTTGGCGCCCATCTCTTCAGAGGAGAAGAGGAGCATCTTGTGGTTGGTGGCGAGCAGGGAGAATAGCCCCGGCAAGATTGCCGAATATGTCTTGGATTATCCTTTCTGGGGATTTAGGGAGATGTGACGGGGTGTGGCTCTCAGAGCCGGGGGGCACAAGGGGATAAGAGATAACTGCCTGACAACTGGCCTCCATAAAACCCAGGACACTGGTCCCGTTTCTAGGCAAAGTCTCTTGTCTAGTCATCTTCCTTTTTTGCCTCCTTTGCCCTTTCAATTAGTTCCACGAGGCTCTCAATTTTCGACTTTGGGGGGACAAATATTCTATTCAGCTCTTCCTTAGAGAAATGTTCTTCTAGAAATTGATTCACATCCAGCCGCATCTCCCAGCAGCCGACTATAAATCTGCAGGGAAGCATGTTATTCTCGGAACGGCAGAACCTAAAATTGACCTCACCGCCCACCCTGGGGCATCGAATCGTTTTTTCATCGTGCTGTTCGATCAATGTGTTTACCCTCCATGGAAAAAGGGGCACACTCGCAGGACTTAAGGAATTAAGCCTGCGAGTGCCCCCTTAAAGAAGTAGGCCACCTCATTTCCTCTCACCATTTTCGGTAGCCCAGAGAGGCGGTCCAGGGCCTCACAGCGCTTCTCGATCTCCTCAATGGGAGGCGCCTAGACTCCTAGCTTTCCCGAGAAGTATGCGTCAAAGCCAAACATATATACCTGACTTTGGCCCCTCAAGGTTTTGGGCTCTAATCACCGGGGTTAACCCGGTACCTTAGGCAATTCAGCCTGCGCCTTCTTTATGTCTTCCTCAGGATAAGCATAATCTTCGAGTCCACCAGATATGTACTTATCATAGGCGGCAAGGTCGAAGTGCCCATGGCCGCTGTGAGCTATCAAGATTGTTTTTGCTTCACCGGATTCTTTACACTTAAGGGCTTCATCAATAGCCACCTTGACATTGTGGCATGGCTCTGGACCGGTGATAATGCCCTCAGTGCGGGCAAATTTTAGTCCGGCCTCGAATGTGGCCGTCTGGTGCACGGCTACGGCTTCAACCAGGCCCAGGTTATAGAGGTGGCATATGATTGGTGCCATCCCATGATAGCGCAAGCCTCCGGCATGAACCGGGGGCGGAATAAAGCCGTGGCCTAGGGTATGCATCTTGAGCAGGGGCGTCATCCCGACTGAATCGGCAAAGTCATAGGCATATATTCCCCTTGTTATAGACGGGCAGCTTTGTGGCTCAACGCAGATAACCCGCAGGTCTGGTTTCTCTCCGCTGATCTTATCCCTGATCCAGGGCAGGAACTGCCCGCCGAAGTTGGAGCCACCGCCAGTGTTGCCAACAATAATATCAGGGTAAGCATCTGCCATCTCCATTTGTTTCCTGCACTCTTCCCCTTGGATGGTTTGGTGAAGTAGGACATGGTTGAGCACACTGCCCAGAGAGTAGTGGGTATCATCACGACCTACGGCATCCTGTACTGCTTCACTGATAGCCAGCCCCAGGCTGCCAGGACAATCGGGCCATTTTTCAAGCATGTCTCGTCCCGCTTTGGTTTCCGTGCTAGGGCTGGGTATACACGTTGCCCCCCAGGTCTCCATTGCGATGCGGCGGTAAGGTTTCTGGTTATAACTGATCCTGACCATATAGACCATGATCTCTACACCGAAGAATGCACCGGACATACTCAGGGCACTCCCCCACTGCCCAGCGCCAGTCTCGGTAGTTATGCGCTTGATGCCCTCCTTCATGTTATAGTAGCACTGTGCTGTAGCGGTATTGGGCTTGTGGCTACCCGCCTGGTTTGTTCCTTCATATTTGTAGAAAATCTTGGCCGGTGTATCCAGGGCCTTCTCCAGCCGATATGCCCGGTGTAGCACCGTTGGCCTCCAGGTGCGGTAGACATCCTGTAGCTCCTCAGGGATTTCAATCCAGCGCTCAGTGCTCACCTCCTGCTTAATAATCTCCATGGGAAATAGGGGAGCCAGGTCCTCGGGGCCTATCGGCTTTCCCGTCCCTGGGTGTAAAGGTGGTGGCAAGGGCTCTGGTAAATCGGCCTGGATGTTATACCAGTGAGTCGGCATGTCCTTTTGGTCAAGAAAAAACATTGCTCTCTTCATTTTCTCCTCCTTTCCTTGGCTGTTATTATTAATAGAGCCCGCAACAACCCGAACCGCGGACTG
>DAOVAK010000736.1 GCA_030671095.1 Deltaproteobacteria bacterium
GAGAGCCTGGAGGGTGAGGAGGATATTACCAAAGCCGAAATTTTAATATCCGTCGGCCGGGGGTTGGGGGATCCTGAAAACATTCCCGTTATGAAGGAATTGGCGGAAAAGCTCGGGGGAATGATCTCGTGTTCGCGTCCAGTGGTGGACTTGGGTTGGTTACCTGCAGGCCGGCAGGTCGGCATTTCCGGCAGAACGGTTGCCCCGGTTATTTATCTTGCTTTGGGGATTTCCGGCCAGTCCAATCACCTCGCGGGGATTAATCCCTCAGGGATGATCATCGCCGTAAACAAAGATCCCCGCGCCCCGATTTTCAACGTAGCCGACTACGGTATCGAGGAGAACATTTTGGAGTTTATCCCGGAACTTCTGGAAGTGATTAAACAGAAGAAAGCATCTTGATTTTCACTGTTGTTTTTAAAAAATAAACTGATCCAAAAGGAGGCAAAAAATGTCTGGCAAGGAAACAATCACCGTATTGGCAGTTGGCGATGTCGTTGTGAAGCGCGATGATCCGGAGAATTTGTTCGCCCATGTGGAGGATGTTATCAAGTCCGCGGATATCGCATTTTGCCAGCTGGAGACGACCTATTCAGAACGGGGGGCCCCTTTACCTCAGGCCAGGGTTCCCATGAGGGCCGATCCCAGGAATGCACCTGCCATCAAAAATGCGGGATTCAATGCTGTAGCATTCGCCAGTAATCATCACATGGACTATGGGGCCGATGCCTTTTTCGACACTATCGATGTCATGAAGAAAACCGGGATCACCCTTTTTGGGGTGGGAAAGAACATCGAGGAGGCGCGAAAACCCTACATCATTGATTGCAAGGGAACCAAGGTTGGTTTTCTGGCATATAGTTCTATTCTGCCCATGGGGTATTGGGCTCAGGCCGATAAGCCCGGGTGTGCCCCGATTAGGGGGTGGACCTATTATGAGCAGATAGAACACGATCAACCGGGAACACCCCCCCGGATTCACTCCTTTGCCCATGAAGGTGATAAGGCCGCCATGATCGAAGATATCGAGAAGACCAAGGCGCAAGCGGATATCGTGATGGTTTCAATGCACTGGGGCATCCACTTTAAAGAGGCCGAGATTGCAGGGTACCAGAAAGAGGTTGGATATGCAGCTCTCGATGCTGGCGCTGACGCTATTCTCGGCCACCATGCTCACATCCTGAAACCGATTGAAATATACAAGGGCAAGCCCATTTTTTACAGCCTCTGCAATTTTGCCTTTGACCACCCGCTCCCTGAAGAGGTGTTCGAGACTCCGCGGTGGAAGGAGTTGATGGAGCTCAACCCCAGCTGGACAATTGACTCAACCTACAGGAACTATCCGTTCCCGGCCGACTCGCGCATGACCATGGGTATCAAGATGATCATTTCGGATAAACAGATTAAGAAGATCTCGATGCTGCCTGCCTACATTGATCCGGACACACGGATGAGGTTCTTGAGCCAGAGCGACGAGAAGTTTCACGAGGTCATAGAGTATATGAAAAAACTCTCCAAAATGGAGAAGATTGATTATAAGTTCACCGTCGAAGGGGATGAGGTGATTATCGGTACCTAGAGGGTATACCTGATTCCCGGGCGCGCGAGGCTTGTCCTTTCCTTAATACGGCTTCGGTTATACCGGCTTCTCCCGAAAGATGTCGCTTAATATTAGGGCCGATGACGGAGCAGGTTTTTCGGCAATCCCCGACCATGGGCGCAGGCCCCGCAATTCTTTTTACCCGTCCCATCTCAATTGTCTTTTATGTGTTGGCGATAGTCGCTACAGTGACTTCACTCAATTACTTGAAACGTGCCCCGAAGAAAGCCTTCGAGGATGAATCAGAGGCATGACAGAGTTCACTGAGTCAATCGGCCAGAGACTTCTCGGGCTTCAGTGGAGCTTCGTGAGGCAGGAGGGAATGGGTAAGATTCTAAAGGACGGATGATTTGATCCCGACATTCAAAAGGGTGGGCGGGGTACCATGAAATTCCATGAATAAAGGAGATAGGCATGGTAAAAGGGA
>DAOVAK010000362.1 GCA_030671095.1 Deltaproteobacteria bacterium
ACTCCAACACTCCATCACTCCAATACTCCAGTTTGTCTATTTCTTTACTATTTTACCCATTAGACCTCCGATCCAGTCCTTGAGTCTATCCAGCAAAGAGGGTCCCTTGATGATGAGTTCACACTGCGCCTCTCTTTCCGATTCCATACTGACGGCCTTGGCCGTGTACGTGCCCTCAGGGATGGGGGGTTGGGTTATGATGACGATGGTTTCCATCTTTTCATTAGAACCTAACTTGGCTCTTATGAGTTCAGCGATCTTAACCAATGTGCCCACCTCAGCCGTGAAATAGCCATTCTTATCCACGTTCCCATCGGCAATAGGGACATCTACCTTTTCCCCGTTCTTATCCACGCCCAATAATTTCACAAAAACCGAATCCTCGGGTTGAAAGCCTTTCCCTCTAAACACGATTTTGGTGTCTTTCATTCTGGCAACCCCGAGGCGTATCGTGTCGGGTTCTACAATCACTTGTGGACCGGTGATGTTGGGATCAAATTCCTTTGGGGAAGAAGCACACCCTATAAACATGAAGATAAACACCGATGAAATTAACCCTGCTTTCACAAGCAAATCTTTGGAAAACCATTTTCTTGTCCCATGCATTCTCTTACCTCCTCCTAAACCCGTTCAAAGGCCTTTTTAAAGATTTTCAAGGCTTGAAACCCCTGCCTCGAATTGATTATGATGAAATCCTCATATATAAGGCATCAAGAAATGATCGCAAGATATATCAATTCAATGGCTTTTTCAACTAAAACAATAAGAAAATAGATCTAACCACTATACTTAAGCAAAATTTTCCTACAAGTAGCGGGATTATTCTCCAGAGGTTTCTTGGTCCTGGTTTTGGGGCGATTTGGGAAGAAGCCCCATTCGGGTTACCTGTTTCCTCACTTGACATGTTGGCTATATAGCGTCTATAAATCAAGGGCTACAGGCTTTCGGATAGCACACTCGCCTTTTCATCCTCCGTAGCCCCGCAAACGGGATCTCCGCTTCGCTCCGACAGGCTACTGCGCCCGGCCTCCGTAGCACAAGCTACTGCGGAGGATGGAGAGGACGGGCGCCCTGATACCCGGCGGCGACTTGTCGAAACGAAGTGGACTTGCCTGCCTCAGGCAGGCTTGTCCGCCTAGGGCGGGGATCCCGTCTCGACGGGGGCGAGGGGGGCTTCACTGGATGACCCACAAAATTTTGTTGTGGGTCTTTTTTATACCTTTTGTGCATCGTCATTGGAGTCGTTTGGGAGGGTGATCCTCATTGAAAGCCGGGAGTGAAACCCAAAGAAAAGAGAATAATGGTCCCTATGGAGACCTATTCATATATCATCTGAAAGGACAGGTTAAAGAGCAAGAGGAGCTTGCACTTGGAGAGCATTTCCTAGGGAACTGGGTGGAGGATGATGCCTCTTTTCTCTTCTTTTCAGTTCCTTCTCGGGATAATGTCTTGAAACTCGTAGAGAAGCGGTGCGCCTTGGAACTGATCGAAGATTACCATTTCACTTATGAGCAATGGCAGGGAAGCGCTCTTAGGCCAATGGTGATAGCCCATTTTCTCATTCACTTTCCTTGGGAGCAAGTGGACGTAGATGATAAGAAAACCGAAATCATTATGGATCCTGGGGTGGTTTTTGGGACAGGGCTCCATCCAACCACAGAGGACTGTCTGAAGGCTATGGCTCATCTTCATGGACAATCCCCGCTGGGGAGAGTTCTGGATTTGGGTACGGGAACAGGTATTTTGGCGCTGGCAGCAGCCTTGCTGGGCGCAGAAAAGGTGTTGGCTGTGGACCTGAATCCCTTGTCGGTCAAGACGGCCCGGAGAAATGTACGACTGAATGGCCTTGAAGGATCGATAGAGGTGGTAAAGGGCCTGGCAGAGGATTTTGTGGAGGAAACGGCAGACCTGGTTGTGGCGAACCTCCACCATAACGTGATCGTGAAACTCTTAGATAAGGAAGGTTTTCTGGAAAAGAGTTGGTATATTATATCCGGGCTATTGAGGAGTCAGGTGAGGGAAATCAGATACCAATTGGGTGAACGCGATCTCCATGTGACTCGGGAATGGGATCAGGAGGGGACCTGGTACACACTGTTGGTGAGGAACGATAATGTGCGGGGAAGAGTAATTGGCTAAAAGGGAAAACAGGGTTGATTTATCAATCATTAAAGTGAACTAAAGTGTCTAAAGTGACTAAAGTTGTAAAATGGGCATAGATCGTTGCTAGGGGAAGGAAGTAGAAATGGCAGAAGAAAGAATTGAAATTCCAAAGCCACAAGGACATAACTGTTTTGCGTGCGGAACGGAAAATCCCATCGGGCTGAATCTCCAATTTTATCGTCTTGCAGACACCGTCTGTACGGAGCTTATTCTGCAAAGGGAGTATGAAGGATGGGAAGGCGTGGTTCACGGTGGAATTGTGTCTACTCTCCTTGATGAAGTCATGTCTTGGGCCATTATGTACACAAAAAAGGTCTTTCTTGTAACACGGAAGATGGATATAAAATATGTTAGACCCGTGTTGGTGGGGACGCCGCTAACGGTGGCCGGAAGGCTCGTGGATGACTCCCAACCTCCTAAGATAAGAGCAAGGGCAGAGATTAGGGACGACCAAGGGAGACTGCTGGTAAGAAGTAATGGCGAGTTTGTGGAGATTCCAAAGGAGAATTTTTCCAGGCTCCCTCAAGACTACAAAGAACAGATGGTTTCCCTATTTGAGAAATTCCCCGCCTCCTCCAGTGGAGAGTAACCGATCTCTTGGCAATGCCTGGACGGCGTTGAAATCTGACACCCAGACCGGTCAACTTTAGGCGCTTTAGCCACTTCACTTCACTTTAGTCACTTCGGAGGAAAAGACTGATGGACATTGAACAGATGAAAGTGGGTTTCATGGATGTTTTTTGTTACATTGTGTCATGTACCCAGACCAAAGAAGCGCTTGTTATTGATCCAGGCGGTGACGAGGAGCGGGTCGCTGATAGAATTAAGGAAAAAGCGCTTAACTTGAAATACATCGTGAACACGCATGGACATCCGGATCATACCTGTGGCAACGCCAAACTGAAGTCCCTCACCGATGCAAAGATTATTATGCATGAAGTGGATGATGAGATGTTCAATTCGCCACAAGGGCAGGCCCATGCTCGCCAGGGGGGTTTCACTCCCACACCTCCCGCTGACATCCGCGTTAAGGATGGTGATAGGATTTCCGCAGGCGACGTGTCTTTGGATGTCATCCATACGCCTGGTCATAGCCCTGGCGGGATATGCCTCCTTGGAGATGGGAACCTTTTCACGGGAGATACCCTCTTTGTGGGAGGCATAGGCAGGACCGATTTGCCAGGTGCTTCAGTGGGGCAGTTTATGACGTCAATAAAAGAGAGACTTCTCGTATTACCCGGCGATACCATTGTCTGGCCAGGGCATGATTATGGTATGAAGCCTTCGTCCACGATCGAAGAGGAGAGAAGGACGAACCCCTGGTTAAGGTGAGGTAGTTCATAAGGAGTTATGTGGTTCAAATATGCACTAGGTATCATATAGATCGAGTCTTTGTCCGGAGAGTCGCAAATCCGAGATTCGAATACCCGCCTGCCTCGCCCAGGTTATCCTGCGGTTGCTAAGCTAAATCGGAAGGGCAAAAGCAACCCTAGCTTGATTAGGAAGTACGAACGGCATTGGCGGGCAGGTCGAAATCCGAAACAATAATTGAATTCTCAAAATCCAAATGACAAAAACAGGGGATGGGACCTTTCGATCAACTGTTAGGTTTTGGAGCATTTGAGAATTTGAATTTTGGATTTGTTTCGAGTTTCGGATTTCGAATTTCGGATTTTCAAAAGGACGAAAATGGCGGGGAGGGTTGAAACTAAGTAAGGATGGCTGAAGAAGAAATTTTGATAGATTCGGGAGATCTAAAGATAGAGGCTCTCTTCGAGAATCTGCCTGGAGATAAGGGTGTAGTTGTCACCCATCCCCATCCTCTTTATGGGGGTGAGATGCATAATGATGTGGTGGAAGCAATTATCCAGGCCTATCGTGCACACGGGTATAGCACCCTGAGGTTTAATTTCAGGGGCGTGGGGAAAAGCGAA
>DAOVAK010000701.1 GCA_030671095.1 Deltaproteobacteria bacterium
AGCGAGAGATGGCCAGGTCCTGCCAAGGAGGCCTTAACGCCGTCCAGGCTATACAGATAATTCACAAAATTCTTGTTTTCCAGTACCGTGTCCAAGGTCTCTGTCTCAGCCAGGAGTACTGCGTGCACGGGATTTCTCCCGTGTCGATTTCTGTGGGCACGCAACATCATACGGGCAAACCCGGGACCAGCATTGATCTGTGGATGTCCAAAGTCTAAATCGACGCCTACGTCGATGTTTTCCAGAATTAGATCCCATGCCATTTTCCCCAGAAGTTGTGCAGTGCCCTGGTAGTCCCAGCCCCCGGGACTGCCCATGTTCCACTCGCCATGATAGCCCTTTATCTTTTTCATTCATGTTCTCCTTTCAATACCCAAATTCTGATGTCACGCCCGTCTTTTCAAGGTACAGATCAATCTACCTTTTGGCAACCGGCCTCCAGCTTTTTCTCCACAAGATGGAAAGGGATCTCACCACCGCCTAAAAGTGTATTGTGGAAACGTTTGAGACCCAAACGAGAACCAAATTTCTCACGAAGCCTGTCGATCTCATACGTTCCCATAAAATAGCACAATTGATATCCGGGTGTAAGGCAAAACCGACGGACCTGGCGCTGAGCCCTCTTTGAAGAGAACCCGAGGGCCTGGATTTCACTGGCGGCCTGGGCCAAGGTCATCCTTCCGGTCTGAAGCTTTACATCCAGCACGGCCCTGAGATTACGCCAGAGCTGGCGTTTCAACAGGATAAGCTGTTGGCGCGGATCCAGGACGTATCCCAGCTCATCAAGGAGTTGCTCCCCGTAACAGGCCCACCCCTCATAGAAGAGAGGGGATTCGATCTGCCGGCGGATTGGATTATGATGATGAATTCGAAGATGATCCAGGATGTGATGGCCGGGGTAAGTCTCATGGGCCGACAGATAGGGACTATGACTTGACATCAGTTCCAGGTCTTCCTTTCCGGGGGTAATGTAAAATATGCCATGGCCTTTTGTCTGGCCTGTCAAAGGGGCCTTATAGGAGGCTGTGGCCCTGAGGGAGTGCAGATAGGATGGGGTTTCAAGGACAGTGACCTTTTCCCCGGCAGGAAAGGTGATAACGTCTTGAGAGTAAAAAAAGCGACGAAGGGCTTGAACCTCTTTCACATATAGTTGCATAAACGCTTTTGGGGATGTTATTGAGGGACGCATTTCATAATTCATGGGGTGCCAGGTCTTTTTGCTGTCTATCTTTCGCGCAAGATCACGGATCTTCTCTTGGGTGTTTTGATAAGCGTCTTGGGCTATCTCAAGGATTTCCTCGGGGGGTCTGGTATAACCGAAGCTGACAGAGATGATTTTCTTGAGGCCATCCAGGCCAACCGCAAAATGGGTTTTTGAACGTAGCTGGAGTAAGTGTTTTCTATATTGTTCCCATGCTTCCAAGACCCTCCGGTTTTCAGAAACAAGCGATCTGCTTCCATCCATGTCCTCTTCAATAAAGGCCCGGACACCATGGTTGAAGAAATGAATAGCATCCATGGTCATATCCAAGGCGAGCTGGCGGGAGATCTCCGAAACGCTGCGCAGATTTTCAACAGCCACCCGGAGAAGGGAGGGGATTTGGGCGAGAAGGCCATATAGACAGGATTCCCTCTGGTCTGGGCCAAATCCCTTTTCGGAAATTACTTGATCCGTTGCAAAGAGCGGGATCTTGATATAGAGGGTCGGGTCATTCCGCCAGACCTCTGCGTCATCGAATTCCCTGATAAAGCCTTCCATGCTTTGGCTGAGAAGGAGGCCATCTATTTCACCCTCTAAGTCTTCATCTTTTTCCGACGAGATTTCCGCTGAAAGATTTCGGACATAGTTAATATGGTCCTGAACTTCTCCCGACGTGAGATCATCCAAACGGTCAAGGTGCTTGATAGCGGTTTCCGAGCGGGGAAGAAAATAGAACTCATCACTGGCACACTCCTGGGGAAGACGCCTACCAAGATAGTCAAAGAAATCGTTTGCTATTTTCTTATTCGGTCTTTTCTTCATTTTCTTTTGTTTGTCATAGCGGGCTCTATAGCAGAAGTAGGGACATTATAAAGCCAAATTATCTTTCAAAATACAAAACGTCAACCACCAATGCCCCTGCAGTAGGCTGGGGGGTCGGACCAAGCTAACTATTTATAATTATTAAATAACAAGCATAAATGCCCTTATTTAGGCCC
>DAOVAK010000425.1 GCA_030671095.1 Deltaproteobacteria bacterium
CATGGTCGCCAACCATCTTGAGAGCAAAAAGCAGATTCGGAATTATTTGTGGGCGATGCTCATCACCTGTGCCATCGTTTCTATCATAGGAATAGCCCAGATTCCTGGCGGCGGTAGAGTCTCGGCGCCATTTGAAGGTGAGGTGGGAGAACCCAACACCTTTGGCGGATACCTGGTCTTTATGATCTCTATCGCTCTGGGATTACTTCTGGCATCCAACTCTTTCCGCGGCCAACTCCTTTATGGTCTCTTGGCGTTCCTTTCTGCTGTCCCCCTCATTTACACCCAGTCCAGAACTTCTTATGTGGCTGCCATTCCCACGGCGCTTGCCTTTGTATGGCTATCCGAAAGAAGAAATTGGGTCATAGCAGCGGTTCTCCTTGTGGGTATCAGCCTTCCTTTTATCGCTCCTGAGCCCGCCAGGGAGAGGGTCACATATACGCTTACGCAGGGCAGAGACCAAAGAGATGTGGTGGAAGTGGGGGGCGTAAAGCTGGATACTTCACTCTCAGCCCGATTGAGGAGTTATAAAGCGGCCACCGAGGATTGGGTGAAGCATCCTATTCTGGGATATGGGGTGACCGGTTACAAATTCTTGGATACGCAGTATCTCAGGGTTATCACGGAGACAGGATTGCTAGGACTGATCACATTCCTTTTCTTGGTGTCCGCCATATTCAGGCAAGGATACCGCGTCTTTAAGGGAACTACGGATCCTTTTTGTAGGGGCCTTACAATGGGCTATCTGGCCGGTTTTATTGGTCTCCTATGCCATGCCCTTGGCGCGAATACCTTTATCATTGTACGAATCATGGAACCATTCTGGTTCGTGACAGCGATGGTTATTGTGCTCCCTGAATTAGAAAAGGAAGCTTGAGGCCAACACCCTTGCAATCAACCACGGGGATTTAAAACAACCAATGCATCAACGGCCACAGGCCTACTTCCTGAAAGTATTAGGGGATTAACATCTATCTCCTTAATGGCATCATTTTCAAGGCCCATCTCCCCCACCCGGATGAGGATCTCTGAGAGTTCTTCCAGGTCTGCCGAAGGCATGCCACGCACATTTCCCAAGATCTTGTGGCCCTTGATCTCTTGCATCATCTCTTTCGCATCCCTCTTCTCAATGGGAGCCACGCGGAAGGAGATATCTTTGAGAACCTCTGTGAAAATTCCCCCTAGTCCAAACATGACGCATGGGCCGAACTGCGCATCACGGGTCATGCCAACCATAAGCTCCCTGCTGCCTTTTACCATCTCCTGGACAAGAACGGCCTTTTGTTGGTCCTTCATGCCGGACAGGATCTCTTGAAAGGCCGCAAGGGCCTCTTCATCGTTGCGGAGATCCACCTTGACCAGCCCCTGTTCCGTCTTGTGGAGCAGGTCAGGGGCGCATCCCTTAATAACCAAGGGATAGCCTATGTCACTGGTGGCCTTTATGAGTTCCTCCTCTGTCTTCACAACGATTTCACGGGCCACGGGGATCTTATAAACACGCAAAAGCTCCTTAGATTCATGCTCAGAGAGCACGCCGCGCCCTTCCTTCAAAGCCTTATCAATGATCTTCACGCTTTTATCCATTTTCCACCCTATCCTTTGTTTTGAGTGCCGCAAAATTGCGCATTCACCGCTCCTTCCCTGGCTTAGCAGAGCTAAGTTTCTTATATTGCCAGAGGTGAGCCATGACCCTGGCGGCTCTCTCTGGTGTGGGAAGGTTCACCAAAGCTTCAGCCTCTTCCAGAAAACTCACCTGTTCATCCCAAATACCCGGAGGAGCGATGAGAGAGGCGATGACAGGTTTTTGCTGCTTCCATTCCAACAATAAATCCTGTATGCCGCCCAAGACTTTCCTGTTGGCCGAAGCGAAAAGTGTTATAAGGAGGACACCATCCACGTTCTCATCCTTCAAAACAGCCCCTAAGATGCCCGCAATAGCCGAGGGATCAGAGAACACGGGGCCCATGTCCACAGGATTGGATCTGAGCACAATCGGGGGCAGGATTTCATTAATGACACCACGCGTTTGGTCACTGAAAAGGGCCATCTGCAGACCCTCTCTCTCGCATACATCGCAGGCCACCATGCTAGGGCCTGCCTGAGCTGAGAGAATTCCAACCCTTTTGCCCTTCGGGAGCGGACATGAGCAAAGCGCCCGAGCGAGATCCAAGAGGGCCTCCATTGTTTCGAGAACAAGTATACCAGCCTGTCTTAAGGCCCCTTTATAAATCTCATTTTCCCCTGCCATGGATCCCGTATGGGAGAGGGAGATCCGATCGGCCATTTCGGCACTTCCGCTTTTATACGCAATGACCGGCTTTCGTCCTTGGTTTTCCCCTAATATCTTCATCAGCCCGCGCGGGTCGTCGAGACCTTCAAGGTAGAGAACGATGACGCGGGTATCAGGGTCCTCCATTAAATAGGCCACTGTTTGCGCAAAATCAATATTTAATCGGTTTCCCAGGCCGATGACCTTGCTGATAGGGATTTTGAGTTTCATGGCCATGAAGGCCATGAGATGGGAAATCCCCCCGCTCTGACTGACCAGGGCCACACCTCCTTTTCTAAGCCAGGAGAGTTCCGGTGTGAATGAGGCATTCAGATTTTGGTGGAGGTTTACCACGCCGAAGGTGTTGGGACCGATAACCGGTATGCCTGCACGGTTGACGAGGTCAGCCAGCATATTCTGACGTTGGGTGCCCTGGGAATCATCTATCTCTTTGAAGCCGGCCGTAATAAGGACTATTCCTTTAATATCCTTACGAATGCACTCCTCAAATATGCCTTGAACCAATGGGGCAGGCACGACCACAACGGCCAAATCTATGGGTCCCTCAAATTCGGCAACAGAAGAGAAAGACCGAATCCCCATAACCTCCTTTGATTTGGGATTGACTGGGATGATCTTTCCCTCAAAATTTCCTGTGGTTAGGCTTTTCATCACATGAAATCCAAGCTTCTCCTCGTTTTCAGAGGTACCTATGACAGCCACGGAGGCCGGATTGAAAAGGGACTTCAAATTGCTGAAAACCCTATCTTTTACCACGCTTCAGACTTCTCTCCCGGAATCGTTGTGATAGCGGCAGGTGATCTGTGGCCATCTCTCAAAATCCCCCCAACCCCCTTTAGAAAAGGGGGTGAGGGGGGATTTCTTCGCTCTTAGGCAAAAAAGTAACCAACACGCTCTACCGCAATGGGACAACCTAAGCAGACTGCGCGATTATATCGCGAGGAAGGGGTCTGTCAATTGAAATGTGAAGACCCAAGATGTGAGCCTTTTTGCGGCAAATAGAAACCGGACAGCGAAGGGTAACAAAATCTTTGACATTGCAGGTTTCTTAATTTATAGCTGTAATCAGTCAGTTAAAAAGTACGTCCGCTTAAACCACACCACAGGTAAAACCGACCGGTTTATACTTGTCTAAAGCTGAGAAGGAAGAAAAATCTGTGGTATCGCCACCTAACTGCTGCCAAGAAAGACCCCCAGAAAAGATCGGCCAGAATTCCCCTAATGCAGAGGATATTGTTATCCCTGCCAGATTGCTTGTTCACTAACTACCCATTTGTGTCAATGAAGGTAGGTCTAATAAGTAACCTTTAAACGAAGAGAGGAGGATAGCTTTA
>DAOVAK010000448.1 GCA_030671095.1 Deltaproteobacteria bacterium
TTTTTCGTTCCGAAATATTCATGGGCGTATTGCTTTCCCACCAAGAGGAATCATGATGCACCTCACCTGCAGGTCCAATCTTTGGGAAAGCATTTCGGTGGCGGGAGATTTTGATTCAAAGGATATCAAGGCCAAAGGGCATATTGATCTAAAGCACCTCAATCCTCAAGCTCTAACTGGTTACCTTTTTCCGAACGCACCTCTGCGTGTTGCAGAATCGATAGTGGACTTGAGTTTTGATTTTAGGACAGATGGGCTCGGTGGTCTTCAGGCAAAGATAAAGGGTCTCATACCCTACCTGACTCTGGTTCAAGGAAACAAGAAATTGGTCGTAAAAGGCAAAAGCCTAGGGGGGGCTTTTCAGATGGATGAAGATCAAATAACGGCTTCCCTCGCCGAATTGAATCTTGACTATCCTCAATTGACCATGACCGGAAAATTCTTTATGGATCAAAGCGCTGCGCAGATCAGTGTAGAATTGGAGGGCAGAGAAGTAGATATAGATTCCACACGAGAAGCGGCCCTTGCTATCGCAGGAGACATCCCTATCACCCAGGAGATTTTCTCTCTCGTGAAAGGAGGCAAACTGCCGCTGATCACTTTTAAAACCCAAGGAACTTCGGTGGCTGATTTGGGGAAAGTGGAAAATATCGTAATCATGGGTTCCATGCTTGAAGGGAAAATCGTCGTTCCGGACACTGACTTGGACCTGGAGGATGTCAAGGGGGAAGTGGAAATTTCCAAGGGCATCCTGAAAGGGGAAAAACTCGAAGCGCGAGTGGGGAATAGCTGGGGACGTGAAGGAACCTTGCGACTAGGCCTTACGGGAGAAAGCGCTCCATTTCATCTGGATATGATGGTACAGGCTGATCTGGCTCAGCTCCCTCCTCTTCTGAAACGCTGGATTGAAAGCAAAGACTTTGCAAAGGAACTTAACCTCATAGAGCACCTCGAGGGCAATGCGAAAGGAAGGCTGGTTTTGGGCGAAAGCACAGCATCGATCAAGCCCCATGTCGATCTTGCGGAATTTAGTCTGACCGCTAAGCACAAGCGAATTCCATATCCGCTGGAGATTAGTGGAGGGGATTTCTCCTATGATCTGAACAGAATCAAGGTAAAGAACTTGAGCGGCAAGCTGAGCAGGTCTACTTTTTCTGAGCTTTCTGCGCTGGTCGAATGGGAGAAGGAACCTTACCTGAAGGTTGAATCCGGGAAGTTTGGCATCTTTTTGGGGGAGATCTATCCATGGCTTTCATCCCTTGAAAAGCTGAGCGGTCTCCTTAAGGGCTTGAAGGCCGTGGAAGGCGCTGTCAAGCTATCTGCACTGAATTTGAAGGGGCCCCTTCTAAGGCCCGAAGATTGGAGTTTTCAAACAACCGGTGAACTGAAAAACCTGGCCGTGCATACGACCCTGCTTCCGGGGCCAATAGAATTGACCAGAGGTAGATTCAGGGCCATTCCGGAAGAGATTTCATTCACAGATGCTCACACAAACATCCTGGATGCCTCGTTAGATGTGTCGGGTATTCTAACTGGCTACCTTAAAGGCCTTCACGAAACAGAGATAGGATTAGATGGGAAAATAGGGCCGGAAGCCAGCCAGTGGCTCTCGGACCTTATCAATTTGCCAGCCGAGCTCAACGTTCGGGCGCTTTCTATTTCACAGGGTAGCCTGGTCTGGGAAAAGGGTGGCAAAATCTCTTTTGCAGGGAATTTTGCTCTACAAAATGGTCCCACAATTTCTGCAGATATTGTCCGAAATCCCGAAGAGCTGATGATCAAACGTTTGCTTATCAAGGATAATGAATCCCATGCTTCCTTTGCGCTCAATCTCAAAAAAAAGGCATTTAATCTTAGATTTACCGGTAACCTGAGTAAAACAACGCTGGGTGAACTTCTTGTAAAAAATGAGTTCCTTACTGGATGGATACAAGGAGACTTCCAGGCGCAGATCCTGCTTGATCAACCGATGAGATCTACAGCTCAGGGAAAACTTATCGGTGAAGATCTTATAATCCCCTGGAAACTCAAGGTTCCGGTGAAAATAGATAGTTTTTCGTTGGATGCCACAGAGAATCATCTCACGGTGGAATCGGCTATCTTCACCTGGGGAGATAACCGCATGGCCCTCGAAGGAAATGTAGAGGTTTCAGCGGATGGACCGCTACTGGATATGAATCTCTCTGTCAATGAGGTTGAGTGGGAGCGTATAAGGAAAACTCTGAGTGAAGATAGAAAAAAAGGAGAAGTTAAGCAGGCCAAAAATTCATGGGATCTGCCGGTGCAGGGAATTGTTAGATTCAAAACCCAACACTTCACATACGATCGGTTTACCTTGAGCCCCCTTCATGCAGACATTTCTTTTACCCATAATGAGGTGAGTGTTGCAGTCTCAGAGGCCAATTTATGTGGTATTTCATTTCCGGGGCTTCTGAAAGTAACCCCTCAGGACCTACTGCTCCATATTAAACCCGTCTCGAAAAACAACGAACTGAACCCCGTCCTTGCCTGTCTTTCTAACAAGAGAGGCCTTATGACAGGGAATTTCAACCTCAACGGGGAAGTCAAGGCGCGAGGGAAGTTCGAGGAAATGGCCAAGGGGCTCAAAGGAAGCTTAGAATTCGCCGCCAATGATGGGCGTATATACGGCTTCGGGCTGTTGGCAAAGATCTTTGCCCTGCTTAATTTCACGGAAATTTTCAGGGGAGAGCTCCCTGACCTGACAAAGGAAGGGTTTGCCTACAATTCCATAACGGTTAAAAGCGATCTTGAAAACGGCAAACTCCTCTTGAGGGAAGTGCTCATAGATGGCTCTTCAATGGAAATAGCCTGTAGCGGTGATATTGATCTCATCGACAAAAAGCTGGATCTCACGGTTTTGGTGGCTCCTTTGAAAACCGTAGATCGTATTGTTAAAAAAATCCCGCTGATAAGGGATATCATCGCCGGGACACTCGTGTCCATACCTGTTAAAGTAAGAGGTGATTTGGCGAATCCAAAGGTTACACCCCTTGCCCCTTCGGCGGTTGGATCTGGATTGTTAGGAATTATGAAAAGAACCCTCAAGCTTCCGATGAAGGTGATACGGCCCGTCCTGCCCGAAGACAAAGAAGAGGAGGATGCTCCCCAAGAGTAAAGAATCCACGCCCAAAGGACGTGGCCTTGATTTGCTCCCTAAAAGGGGGCTGCCACTACGAGATATTGGATATTGAATTTCAAATGCCAAAGCTCAAATGTCAAATGAATGTCAAAGACCAAAATCCAAAATTAAAATCACCTTGACTTAAACGTTTAGGCATTTAATCATTTGGATTTGATTTGTCATTTGGATTTTGACATTTGTCATTCTAACCTGAACCTAGAACTTCTGCGGCGTAGCCGTTGAACTCTGACCACGCCCAGAGGACGTGGCCTTGATTTGCTCCCTAAAAGGGGGCTGCCACTACGAGATATTGGATATTGAA
>DAOVAK010000638.1 GCA_030671095.1 Deltaproteobacteria bacterium
CCCTCGTGTTAGGATCCAGTACCAGCGTTTTGAGCCTAGGGGAGCCTAAGGCTGGGAAGGTAGGGGGTCGGTGGAATTTTCACTCTTTGTCGGAAGGATGATGGTGAAGGTTGTCCCTGAGCCCAATTTGCTTGAGACCCGGATATCACCGCCATGGTCTTCAATAAATCCATAACAGACAGATAGGCCAAGCCCCACGTCCTTGGCACCATCTTTGGTGGTGAAAAAGGAATCAAAAATCTTATTCAGGTTTTCTTCCCGGATTCCGGTCCCCGTGTCAGCGATTTGAATATGAATATGGTCCTCCGTTCTCATCGTATTTACGGTCAGGGTTCCTCCATCCGGCATGGCGTCCCTTGCGTTGGCGATCATGTTCAGGAAAACCTGGCGAAGCTGGCTCCTGGAGGCGTAGATCATTCCCAGATCTTCTGCCAGGGAGGTTGAAATACGTACGCTGTTCTCCAGCAATTGTTTTCTGACTAAAAGTAGGATCTCATCTAGCACCTGATTCACATCCGTAAGCTGTCTTTCCTCTTCTTCAGGCTTAGAGAAGCTGAGCATCTTCCTGAGCAAATCTGTCAGGCGCACGGTTTCGGAGAGGGCCATATCAAGAATCTTTCTCCGCTTGTTCTCGGCAGGCACCTCAGTTTTCAGAAGCTCCAGGGTATTCATGATGCCGTAGAGGGGGTTATTCAATTCGTGCGCGATCTGAGAAGTCAATCTGCCCATGGCCGCCAACTTTTCCGACTGTAGCAGTTTCTCTTGGGTTTCCCGCAGTTCGCATTCCATATCCAGGCGCTCCCTCAAATCCACGAAAATGCCCACAGAGGCGATCTCTTTTCCCCGGGCATCGTAAATGATCGCAGAAGAGAGGTTCCCTTCAATGACGCCACCGTCTCGTCGCACATAAACGATGGGATAGGACCTCAATCTCCCAACATCCCCATATTCAGGGCTCCGCATCATCTTCATCACTTCTTTGGCTATACCCTCGGGATAGATTTGTTTGATATTCATCTTGCCGATGACCTCTTCAGCCCTATATCCCAAAATTTCTTCTGCACCCCTGTTCCAGATGATAATATTTCCATCCAAATCTGTGGCCATGATGGCATTGGGCGAACTTCTTATGAGTTTATCGAGGAAGTCATGGGCCTCCCTGAGCTCTTTCTCCATCTGTTTTCTCTGGGATTGATCCACATTGATCCCTTCATAACCCAGGACATTGCCATCCTGGTCATAGCGGGCTTGACCGGTATGGAGGACTGGAATGGCCTTTCCGTCCTTGCGTTTGAATTGGACCTCGTAGTCTATGACCTGCCCATCATGTTCAATCATTTCCTGGAATCTTCGACGATCTTGGGGCCTCAAGTAGAGATCCTTGGCAATGTCGATCTTGAGGAATTCACTTTTGTCCTCATAGCCCAGCATATCCAAAAGCGCCTTATTGGCATCTAGGAACTTCCCCTCTTTGCTGCTTATGTAGACGCCCACACCCACATTCGCAAAGAGTCTCTTGTAGTCCTCTTCACTAGACCTGAGCTTGTCTTCCGCCTTCTTTTTCTCGGTGATATCTTTAAGTATGCTCACCTTAGATGTGGTTCCATCCGAATTTATGAGGGGAAACTCAGTGGGCTCATATGTCCGATCCTGGCTCGAGTTATAGTGTTCCCAGCGAACGGTTCCCCCAGAAAATACCTCCTTTGCTCGACACCATGGGCACACTTCATCCTTCTTGTGCAAAACCTCATAGCACTTTTTGCCCTTGCCCTGCCCGAATTCCTTGATCAGGGTATCATTCATATATTCTACGTTTAGACTCTCGTCGACGATATAGAGGCCATCCGTTAGGGCATCAAAGATTGGGCCAAACCTCTCGATCTCCTTATCGATCATGGCTTTTCCTCACGGTTTTTGACTGGAATCCGTTTCAGCACACCCCATTGGCTCAAACCCAATGACGGTTTGTTTTTTCTTCTCAATCTAACACACTCTCATCCATGTTGACCATATACTTTTTGGCTGGGACTTGAAGGGTAAGAGCGCCGAGCCTTCTGCCTGTTTTCGCATGCTTTATTGAGACAAAACGAAAGAACTGGCAGATCATGACTTCCGAGGCGTACGAACCGTAACCTCAATATTAGGCTCTACGATGATCAGTTGGATTTTCAAAGTTATGAAACGTTATGTTCAAAATTGACAAAGTTGTTTCTTGGTGGTAGAGAGGAAAATATAGAGATTTTCTATGAAGTTAGGTCGTTTTTGAAACGGCATGAAAATACCTGGAGAGCAACAAGCCGACTATGAAATTGGCTGATATTAAGGAAATATTGCGTGCTGAGGTCATCGTTGGCCATGAAGACCTGGATGAATATGTCACGGCTGGCACTGCAAGTGATTTGATGAGCGATATACTCCGGGGACCCACAAATGGCGCTGTCTTGTTAACTGGCCTTAACAATATTCAAGTGATCCGCACAGCAGTCATCGCGGGCGTAAAGGCCGTGGTAC
>DAOVAK010000047.1 GCA_030671095.1 Deltaproteobacteria bacterium
ACGATGTACATGAAGATGCTGGTTAGGGAAATGATAATATAAGGTTGGATATAGAGGGGCATCGTTGCAGCGAAAATCAGAATGACTATAAGTAACGCTAGGAAGAGAGCCTTTTTATTAGAGGTAACTCGGAAACTATGCATTTTTCTATTTCCCTAAAATACCTGTTGGCTTTACCAAGAGTAAGAGGATGAAGATCATGTAATAAGCAACCAATGATAACCCTGGATCTATATAGGTCACTATGCTGCCAATAAGCCCCAGGATCAAACCCCCGATGAAACTGCCGGGGATACTGCCCAATCCACCTAAAACCACCACAATAAGGGCAATTACAGTATAGGGGAGACCCATATGTGGTGTGATTTCGAACATCATGCTGATAAGTGAGCCGGCTAAACCCGCCATCAAGGCACCAAGGCCAAAGCATAATCCCAGCACCCGATGAATGTTTATTCCCATGAGTTGAGCTGTCTCCGGATCCTGAGCGGCTGCCCTTATGGCCTTTCCTAGGCGCGTACGCACCAGAAAGAGATAGAAGGCCAAACCTATGGCTACCGCAAACAAAAGGGCGACCAACCGGTTGGCCGCAAATATTGTTCCAAATATATTCACGGGTTCAGCTAGGTAAGTGTAGCCCTTTATCTCAGGACCCCACGATAATAGCGCTACATTTTGGATGATAAATAGGAGACCAAAGGAGGCTAAGAGGGAACGACCCTCAAATGCCCCCATTGATTCTGATGAGCTTCTAAGGTATTGAAACAAGGTGTTGTGAATCAGAAAGCCTATTATGAACACGATAGGGCCCCCGATGGCGAGCGAAACCAGGGGATTAATGCCAAAGAGTGTATACAGCAAATACGTGGCGAAGGCCCCGAGCATAATGAATTCACCATGAGCTACGTTCAGTACACGGGCAACACCATACTGAAGATTAAGCCCCACAGCGGTCAGAGCATAGATTCCTCCTGTGAGCAAACCGCCAATTATTATATCAAGGAATGTTGAAATCATAGTGATATATTATTACTCGTGGCCATTGATAAATTACAGGCTGCCTAAAAAGCCCAATCAAGTTTTGAGGGGAGAATAATCCCTCCCCAAAAGCAGCTATTTTCGACTTTTAGACAGCCTGTTCGAGAATCTTACTGGATACTCTTCAGGTGGCGGCTTTTCATTGCGGCACCACGCTGTTAGGACTAAAAAAGAGAGATTACGGCCACGGGGGCTTGGGAACTATTGGGTTTGCGGTGCGCTTCTCTTTTGCCGCGACCACTTCGAACTCCCCATTTTGCCACTGGCCCACTTCACCGGGCGACTGGACATTAAACATACCATCAAATCTCACCGGACCTACGACCGTAGGAAATGTCCCGGCAGCTAATACATCCCTTATTTTCTCCCGGTCAAGGGAACCAACTTTCTCGATAGCTTGCTCCAGGACTTGAAGCCCAGCATAGGCGAATGCACTTGCCCAGCGATCCGGCTCTTTTTTCATTCGTTTGACGTGCCTATCAAAATATTCTTTGGCCCCAGGATATGGTACGTTAGGGTTCCAGACGCCCGGACCCATAACCCCCTCCACCATGGCCGCCCCAAACTTGCCTTTGTACGATGGGAAGGCTACACCAACACTGAGGTAAAAGACCTTTGGGTTTAAGCCAATAACTTTCGCTTGCTGCGTAATAAGGAAGGTATTCGGAGGATATGTAAACCCAAGCAAGGCATCCACATTGGCTGCCTTAATTTCCTTTAGTAGCGGCATCAAGTCCGGAGTACCGATCGGAAAATTCTTAAGTATATCAACATTAATTCCCGCTTCCCCCAGCATCGGTTTTATCCCATTTGTATGCTCTATGCCATAGGCAGCGGCGGTGTAGATTAGAGCCACTCGTTTAATCCGGAGTTCCTTAAAAAGCTCAACAATGGCGGCTCCTTGCTGACGAGGCATCTGCAACATTACAAAGAGGTAAGGAAAGGTATGAGCTTTTTCCCTAAGCTTTTCTGAGGTAACCGTGGGCCCAATGAGCGGATACTTGTACTTGTTAAATACGGAGGCTACGGCAAGACACGTCCCCGTCCCCCAGGGGGGTAACAGAAAGTCAACTTTGTCCTCCAGAATCAATTTTTGCACCAGTTTCACCGCAGTGCCGATATCACTTTTCGTGTCATATTTGATTAGCTTTACTGGTAGGCGTTTGTTATATGCCTTCACATAGATTCCACCCCGGGCATTGACATCTTCAACCCACAAGTCATAGTTCGGAACCTGTGTCATTGCGGCACCACCAGCAAACGGGCCGGAGAGAGCGATCGCTGTACCGATAAGTATTTTATCTTTAGAGTATGCATTGCCAGGTAAAACTATAAACAAGGCGGATAACACGATACAAGCTGCTAATTTAGAATATTTCACCAAATCGTTCATTTTTTCCCTCCTTGTGTAGGTTTGTTGTCTATTGAACTAACCATCTACTCCTCTTAGGCCTCCCACCCGTGATAGTCACTTATCCACAGAGGGTACACATAAAAAGTGATACGAAGGAAGAGAGGCCTTCGCCTGAAACATATGGACATCACCCCCTTTCTTGGCTCAAACACCCTCCTCAGCAAGAGAGATCCGCCTGTGAGAATGAATTGGAAACTTCGTTAGCACCTCCAAGGTGTTGATGAGCAATCATGATTAAAAGAGAAAATGTTTTTTCCCTCGCTCTAGACGCACCCACCTGAGATCGCTCATTTCTGCCATGGAATGCCGTCCGCCCTCACGGCCAAGGCCGCTTTCTTTGCATCCACTTTTCTCTTCTCACTTAGAAGAGCCATCCAGGTGCCGAGGAAATACTGTGGTATTCCACGAACTCCAGAACACCTTCAAAACCTAACGCCCTGCCGATCCCGCTTTCCTTGAAACCGCCAAAGGGCGCCCGACTGTCTTGAGCCATCGGGCCATGCGCGTTAAGGTACGTATAACCTGCCTCCAGCTGGCGTGCGATCTGCAGAGCCATCTCTTTATCGGCCGTCCATACGGAGGAACAGAGCCCGTACTCCGTATCATTGGCCATGCGGATGGCATCCTCTATCCGTTCGAAGGGAATGATTGGAACCACTGGGCCAAACTGTTCCTTTTTGACGACATCCGTCTCAGGATCCACATCGGTAATAATGGTAGGACGATGAAAGTAACCTCGCTTGAATAACTCCTCATCTTCGATTTGTCCCACCTCATTGACAGTTGCTCCTTTCTGGCGGGCATCTGCCACAAGTCCCCGCACAAAGCGAAGCTGATCCTCATTGTTTAATGGCCCCATGGTAACATCCGGATTCAGACCATTCCCGACCAGGTGTTTGGATACGATACTGGTGAAACCCTCAACCAGCTCCTTATAACGGGACGCATGCACGTAAATACGCTTAAGGGCCATGCAGACCTGACCGGCGGTCAGGAATGTCCCCATAGCCATGCGTTGAAGCGATTCCTGGGAAAGATCGGCATCTTCCAGGATGATAGCGGGGTCATTACCCCCCAGTTCAAGCGTGACCGGTGTCAGGGTCTTGGCGGCCATGGCCATAATGTGGCGACCTGATTCGATTCCGCCCGTAAAATTAATCTTCCTGACGAGAGGGTGGGTCAGCAGGGCTTCTCCCAACTCGCCTGAAGATCCAGTGACCAGGTTTATCACACCCGGCGGAAGGACCTCAACCATTTTTCTGATAGTAAGTGAAGGGGCCAGTGGAGCGTGATAGGAGGTTTTTATAACCACCGTATTTCCCGCTATCAATGCTTGAGGAAGCTTTGCCCCAAGAATGGACAGAGGCCAATTCCATGGAACGATCAAAACAGTCACCCCCCGAGGCTGTTTTGTGATGATGGTATCAAAGGGGGGACCGTCCAGATTTTCGTCTTGGGCAAGTCTGTCGGCATATGATGCACACAGAAGGAAACGGTCTCCGAGTCGGGTCATTTCCATGCCGGCTTCCTTCAATATTTTGCCATGCTCCCGGGTAAATAACCGTATCCTGAACTTCAGATCATTTTCATCCTCCACCAATGCCTGATCCACCTTACGTAAATATTCGGCACGCTCCCGGTGAGAAAGGGAAGACCATTCAGGAAAAGCCTTGTGCGCCGCCTTAACAGCGAGGTTCACGTCATCAGCATTTCCGCGTGCAGCCTGTCCCACAAGCTCTTCAGGGTTGGCCGGGTTGTGGACATCGTAAAGCATCCCGCTCGAGGATGGTCTCCATTCGCCATCGATCACGAGCTGTGTTTTAATGAGATTTTTCTTGTTGCTCGTCATGGTTTGCCTCCTTTGTTATTATATTCAAGATCTATTGAACCTTGACATGAATCAAATCCGTACTCTGACTGTGATCAAATCGGAGCCTGTAGTTCCGAGGATCATGAGGCATATTTTACGCAATTTTCATTAAGTTGAATTATTGTCTATTATAAAATTGGTGATATGTCAAAAATAATTCATTGATTAGAATACGATATCTATGACCGTGGAATATCAGGAAGACGAAAAGGTCCAGCTGTATATATTCTTCAGTTTGAGCAGCATTTAGATTCAGCGTGCGTCCGCCTGGTGGCATGATATTTTCAACCTCAATCAGGGATTGTCAGAATGCGTGGCAAAATGATGCAGGAAGCCGAGAAATGGTGCACCAGATTTTGTTAGAGTTTGTTCTCCGCCTTCCGTCCTCCTTGGCGCGCCGACTTGTCCCGCCGTAGTTGGCGATTTCCCCTTAGTAGCCTCGGGTAAGAACGCTGAATTAACGTAGGCGGAAGCCATGAGGCGAAGGCGGCTGTCTTCTGTTTACTGTCCTCTTAAATCATCTCCCCGAACGTCCTCCCCCCGAACGGCCTTTTGCCCCCGAAAGCGGAGCCACGTCCACCAGAACGGCCTTTGGCTCCAAAGGCGGAAGCACGTCCACCAAAATGGCCCTTGGCGCGGAAAGTGGAATGACGTCCACTGAAACCCGCACTCACGTGTAAGCCAGAGTAGTGTTTTTTGGGGTGTGATTTGCCAAAGTGGTGCTTCTGGTTCTTACCTGCTTTAAAGTTGTATGAGAAGGCCGCCATGGCGGTCAAGGGCGTGAAAAAGGTCGTGCCCACCCCAAGGGGAATCGCCGTTTGTGCGGAGACTGTGGACGCGGCAATGAAAGGGAGGGACCCCCTCTACTTTCGCTTGGAAGCGTTAGGGAATAATATGCGTGCTCGAAGGGTACTGGAGACCGCCGCCATGAATGCGGGTTACGGTAGACCCATGCCCAGGGGTTACGGCCGCGGCATCGCGCAGCACGCCTGCTTCGGTACTTATGTGGCAGCGGTGGCCGATGTGTCGGTCAACAAGAATGATGGCACGGTGAAGGTCCATCGGATCGTGATTGCCGTTGACTGCGGACCTGTGGTCAACCCGGATCCATTGATAGCGCAGTTGGAGGGAGGGGTCACAATGGCTCTGAGCACTACCCTGAAGGAGGAGGTCCAGTTTGCCAATGGAGGCGTGAAATCGGCGAATTTTGAGGATTATCCCATACTGAGAATGAGTGAAACCCCCGAGATCGAGGTTCACATCATCAAAAGTAATGAAGAGATAGGGGGTATCGGAGAGCTGGGCATCCCAGCCACTGCGCCTGCCGTAGCGAATGCGGTATTTAATGCCTCGGGTGCACGCGTAAGGCGTATCCCATTGACCCCCGAAAGGGTCCTGGCCGCGCTCAAGAGCGCCTAGTCAGTTCAAGCATAACCTGAAACTCAAGGGCCGCGTCTTTCTCTAGGGTTAAATGCAACCTATCGAGATAAGTCGCGGCCTTAATTTTTGCCTGCTCGCCGGCCCTGTTGAATTCCGCAAAGCGGACCCCGTAGGGGATTCAACAGGGCGGCCCTTCTTTTTAAATGAAGAGTTCCCTGCGGTCTGTTTTTCAAAACAACCTTGCACTGGTTGTTTTGGTATGATATTTTGGTAACAAAAGTTGTTACAAGGGAGATACGAATGGCCAACAAGTCTAAGAGGAAGATTCTCAACATATCTCTACCTCCGGAGTTGTACAAGGAGGTGGAAAAATTATCCAAAGAGCAGGCGAAGGCGAAGGGGGAATTTGTGCGGGAAGTAATAAGGCTATATGTGGCTAGTGACAAACGCTGGAAACAGATCAGAAAATGGGGTAAGGAAAGCGCTCAAAAGTTTGGGATCAAAGATCAAAGAGATGTGGAAGGCGTAATTGAGCAATACAGGAAAGAATGATTCATATGATCAGGGTGGTGGCAGACACGAACGTCTATTTGTCCGTAATCTTATTTGGTGGAAAGCCTGAACAGATCAGAAAACTGGCCAGAGAAGGAAAAATAGAGCTCTTGGTTTCGGAGATCATCCTTGCTGAAATAGCAGGCGTCCTTAAGCGAAAATTTAACTGGTCAGACTGGCAAGTCTCAGAAGCAATCAATGACATAAAAGATATTACAACTCTTATAACTCCAGCCCTAACCCTATCCGTTGTTAAAGAAGATGAACCTGATAATCGCGTTTTGGAGTGTGCAGTAGAAGGAGAAGCCCAGTATATCGTGTCTGGGGATGAACATCATCTTCAACCTTTGAAGGAATATCGTGGCATAAAAATCCTCAGCCCAGCCCAATTTCTGAAAATGCTCAGCGAGCCCCAGTGATATAGGGCCTTCCTATGCCATCCCCATTAGCGGATTCAACGGTGCGGCCCTCATCCTGCTTACCAGCTCCGGGTCGACAGATTACAGCTTACTAATAACGAATAACATATAACGATTAGCGAGAACTTCCTGGTGAGTAGGGTTGGAATACCGTGTTGAAAGTTAAAGAGATCAAGGCCAAAAGCGTCCTCAATAAGTCGAAAATCTTTGACTACTGTGTCAATCCCTACACGGGCTGCCAGATCGGTTGTAGGTACTGTTACGCCCGTTTATTTATGCGGCGGTATTCCGGCCATAAAGAGGCCTGGGGTGAATTTGTGGACGCCAAGATCAATGCCCCTGAGGTCCTGAAAAAGCAGTTGGATAGGGCCAAAAGGGGAACCGTCTGGTTGTCTTCCGTCTGCGACCCCTATCAGCCGTTGGAGGAGAAATATGAACTCACAAGGCGTTGTTTGAAAGATCTGGCAGAAAAACAATTCCCCGTCCATATCCAGACAAAGTCAAAACTTGCTCTACGCGATTTGGATCTGTTTCAGGCGTTTGAGGAAATTGAGGTGGGATTCACAATAACCACAGATGATGAGCGGGTGGCGAGACAATTTGAGCCTCGGGCAACCCCTGTAAAGGATAGATTGAAAGCATTGGAAAAAATTCACGCCTCGGGGATCAAAACCCACGCTTTCATTGGGCCACTTCTCCCAGGAAACCCGGAAAAGCTTGCCCAGAACCTGGTAGGCAAGGTGGACCATGTTTACATTGACAGAATGAACTATATGAATTCAATAAAAGGCTTTTATCGTCAGCAGGGATGGGAGAAGGAAACGACCGACAAATTCTTCGGCGAACACAAAAAAAGACTCACATCTGAATTAAAGAAAAGAAAGATGAAGTATGAGGTCCTTTTCTGACTTTCTCTCCAGCACGGAGTCACGAAACGCCCGCCTAAGCGCATAATAGCTTTCGAGTTTTACCTCATTAGGTATTTAGGCCGCAGGCAGAGATACTTTTCATTGGGCGGCACCCGCCCGCCTCGCCTGAGCGGCTCGCGATGGCGGGCAGGTCTCCCGCCCGATGAAAAATATTTTCTTCTCTGTGTCCTCTGCTTGCCCCGCCATAGCCTTGGCGAAGGCGGGTGTCTCAGTGGTGAATCCTAACGGAAGTTAATTGCGAGGAGAATGGAATATGGATGAATGGATACCGTTCAAAGAGGGGGACTATATCGTGGAACAGGCCTTTTTGTTAGCGCCTGATGAATCCGCAGTTCTGCTGGAAGATGCCGTTATCAGGGTCTTTCAGGATAGACAGGGCCAACGCCAGATGAATGGCAGCTGCCGCGTGATAAATCTTCTCTTGGTCAGTTTGTTGGATGACCACAACGAAATTGATCTGGTGCTGGATTTGGGTGCAGAGTTCAAGTATCTCCTTAAAGATCCAATTCTGAAAGGGGGGAAGGTCTTCTCCCCTGATGTCAAATCCATGCTCCAATTTCTACCCAAAGAACCCTGGGAACAGATCCAGGAAGACGAATTCGAATCCCTCTATTCTCGACTCCAGTTCCTCTCCGTGTAATCTTAGGACAAGCCCACCCGTTTTACAGGTTTTTTGTCTGACAGGATTTACAGGATGAACGGGATATCTCTTTCCTTTTCTCAATATTCTCTCGCCCGCTCCCCTTAGGCCGGGCCCAGGGTCGCTTGAGCCCACGGAGACCACCGAGATTTATATTGAAGTAATTGATTGCTTAATATTATTGGGAAGAAGGGTTTAAGGAAAAAATGAAAGATTTCTTTTTTCCCTTAAAATCTTTTCCCATTCTCAATCCCATGACAGGGATTGAGGCCTGCGATGCAGGCATTTTAAGCAATCCAGCTGGGTTTGCTTATGTGCCTCTGGGAGCCCTGCCCGCTAGTGCCAGGAGTTGTCAGGCGGGTCCGTGAGGGGAACATAAAAAACAAGAGAAAATCATGTCAATCCTGTGTATCCTGTCTGATAACTGATAACCAATAACGATTAACCAACCCCCAACGGGGGTTGCTGTTTGCCTTGACATAATGGAAAGGATTCAGGTAGCTTAAGCCGATGCAGGGGACTTTGGCGATCCCTCCAAGTGGCTGATTTTTCTAGGGCTCCAATTCTCCAGACGGAGGGGTGGAGTTCTTTACTCTTATCCTTATACCTTCTTTGCGTCTAGTCATGAAGCCCTCAATTCAATTCGTCAAAAGAAAAGATGGTGTGAAGCTTGCTTACACAAAGTTTGGGAAAGGCCCGCCTCTCATATATCCCGCTCCTTGGGTAACGAGCATTTTCTTTTTTCTTGAGGATCCGATTCTAAATCAGTTCTGGCAGCGGTTTGCTCAAGAACTTACGGTCATCTTTTATGATAAGCATGGATGTGGTCAATCCGATAGGGATCGCAAGCAGTTCACTCTGGAAACCGAGCTTCTCGACCTCGAAACTGTGGTGAACCATCTAGGCCTCGATGATTTCATCCTTTTTGGAGTTTCAATGGCTGGCCCTATTTCAATAGCTTATACAGCTCGGAATCCCAAAAGAGTAAGTGATTTGATCCTCTTTGGAACTTTCGCTAACGGGAAGACTGTCGCAAAAGATGAAGTGAAATCTGCCTTGACCTCACTTGTCAGATCGGCCTGGGGGGTTGGCTCTAAGGCGCTTGCCGATATTTTCCTACCAGGAGCGGATGCAAAACAAGCCCAAGCACTTGCTCGATTTCAGAGAGAGTCATGTACGCCTGAAGTAGCAGCTAAGCTTTTGGAGCTTGCGTACCTGTTAGACGTTAGGAAGCTTCTTTTAGGTATTGATGTCCCAACATTGATTTTGCACCGTGAAGGTGACAAAGTTTCTCCCATTGTGCATGGTAGACAGCTGGCCGCTGAGATTCCTAATTCGCGATTTAAGGTACTAGAAGGGAACGTTCATCTCCCGTGGTATGGTGATTCGAATGAGCTCATTGAAGAAATTTTCCATTTCCTTGGAAGGGGGGCAAGGAGGGACGAAGCTGAAGTCTTGGTGCGAGAAAGCCTCGCAGAAGATACGGGAGGCTTTGCCACTGAAGGTGCTGAGATTGTTGAGCAGGCCACCATTGTTTTTTCGGATATCGTTTCATCGACAGATTTGGTCACTCAACTTGGTGATACTGACGCACGCGACATATTTCTCCAACATGACAAGATTGTTCGTGATCAGATAAAAAGACATGGTGGAAGGGAGTTGCAGAACCTGGGTGACGGCTTTATGCTCTCCTTTGAATCAGCGACAGGAGCCATAAAGTGCGCCCGTGATATTCAAAAAGCAATATCCAAGGATCTAAGACAAATAAGAGTCCGAATGGGCATTAACACGGGTGAAGTGGTGAGACGTGAAGGGGAGCATCCTTTTGGGCAGGCGGTGGTTGTTGCCTCGCGTATTGCCTCTAAAGCGGAGGGTGAGCAGATCTTGGTTTCGGATGTGACCAAGCAATTGGCATCTGGCAGCAAATTTCCGTTTCTGGAGAAAGGGAGATTCAAACCCAAAGGCTTTACAGAGAGTATAAAACTGTATGAAGTGAACTGGAAAGGCTAAGACGTCTAACCAGTTCAACAACTAATACAAACGCAATAACAATCTTTACATGGTCATTCCGAGCCCGCTCCGTCCCGGAGGGACGAAAGTCCCTTCGGGATGGGGCGTGGCAATTCCGATGCATATGAGATTGCTTCGTTTCACTCGCAATGACATCGCAATTCGTACATTTGTATTAGTTATCAGTTTTTTCCACCGCGCCTTGCGCTATGCTCTTTGCGCTTAACGCCAACAGATCTCCTTTTAGGGACAAGGAGGA
>DAOVAK010000572.1 GCA_030671095.1 Deltaproteobacteria bacterium
TCCCACCGCCAGTCAAAAGAACACAGTGCGTATCGGTCACCCGGGAGGGGTAATCTCTATTGAGGTAGATGTTATCAAGACGCCGCAAGGTTATCAGCTGAAAAAAGCTGCTTTTGGAAGAACTTCAAGAAGGATTATGGAGGGTCTTTGTTACGTTCCGGAAAGACTTTTCCATACCAAGTAAAAGAACCGTTATTGATTGTTAGGGTCTTTATTCCTGCCCCGGTAGATGAACAGATTTACGAATCATCTTTTTGGACGAAAAGACAGAGTTTCTATTATTGAATTAGAGCCGCATCATTGAGTTTCAGTGCCTGAAAACAGTGACTCGGTTCTAATCTGCGTTTTCTTTCAATATAAGATATGGCAATGAAAGCGGTCTCCAGGAATATCTAAGGCCATTCATATCGCACCTCGGGAACATTGACATCCTTGAGAGGAAGCCTTGAATAAGAAGCATACAATTTTATTGGCGGAAAAGTACTCGGGTTTAGGTTACGAAGAATTGGCGAATAAGGCTATAGAAAAAGCCAAAGAGTGTATAATTGACTACCTTGGTTGCGTGTATGCCGGTTTATCATTTATATCGAGTCAAATCGTTCGCGAGTTTGCTTTGGCAAATTATGCCCGAGGAGACTGTACTGTTATCGGGTGTAAGGAGAGATTTGTCCCGACCGGGGCATCCTTTTTTAACGGCACGGCCGCTCATGCAGCTAAGTTGGATGATACGAGCAAAAGGGCTGCTGTCCACGTTTTCAAGAAGAGGGTTTTCGCAATTAGTTGTCATGAAACCATTCCTTTGGGTATCAGTCGGAAACTATGAGTATCCAGTTTGGTGACAAGGTATGGACCATTTCGGTCTATTTTCACAATGGCACTGTAATTGGTGTCGTTCTTTCACAACTGGAAAGACTTTCTGTTCTGCGGAGGCTCCTTCGAGCGAATTACTGAAATCGATCCTAGGGACTTCTCCGTGTCAAGAGGGTCATTAGTCATTTAAACGGACAAAAGGAGGATTGGGGAGATGCTGGGAATAGCTTTATTTAAAGGTCCCGCTATCATATACGGGGTCGATGCCTCGGGAAAAATTGGCGAATATGCGCAAAATTATGGGCGGAAAGCCTTACTCGTAACAGATACGCACTTGGAAGATATGGGGGTTCTACAGGGGATAAAGGAATCCCTCAAAAGTGCCCATGTTGATTGTACGATCTATGCTGAGGTAACAACTGAGCCGGTTTTGGAATACGTCGAGAAGGGCCTAAAACTCTATACGGAAGCTCATTGCGAGTTCGTCATCTCTGTTGGAGGTGGAAGTCCTATCGATACCGGGAAGGGAATTTCAATTTTGGCTACCAATAAGGGGAGTATGCAGGATCTCGAAGGTATCAACAGAATTGGGAAACCTGGCGTACCGCATTTTGCAGTTCCTACCACCGCTGGCACGGGCAGTGAAGTCTCAGCAGCTACGATCATCACTGACACTTCCCGCGACGTTAAAATGCTTATCATGAGCCCGCATATCGTCCCGACAATGGCATTTGTAGATCCCCTATTGACCCTGTCAATGCCGCAGCATATCACCGCCTCCACCGGCCTTGATGCACTGACCCATGCAATCGAGTCCTATGTGTCCGTAAAAGCTCATCCCATCACAGAAACATTAGCCCTGGATGCCATCAAGCTCATCGCGGAGAATCTTCCTCAGGCATGGTCAGATGGAACAAACATTGAGGCGAGGGTGCATATGATGGTAGCAGCTCTCGAGGCAGGCCTGGCCTTTTCCAATTCCTCAGTTGCACTTGTGCATGGAATGGCAAGACCCTTGGGAGCTTATTTTCATGTTCCCCATGGAATTGCCAATGCGGCCCTTCTCCCCACTGTTGTTCAGTTCAACATTTTGGGAAACCCAAGGAAGTATGCCGACATTGCGGAATCAATGGGGGAGGACACCTATGGCCTTCCCACCGTAGATTCTGCTTACTTGGCAGCGGAATCAGTCAAGAAATTGGTAGGGCGGGTCAAGATTCCCTCCTTGGGCGGGCTTGGAATTGATAGGGAAAAGTTCGATAAGGTTGTGGAACAAATGGCAAAAGATGCGTTGGCTAGTGGGAGCCCGAATAATAATCCGAGAAAAGCCTCACTTGCAGAAATCATAGAGCTCTATCAAAAAGCCTATTAGCGATACACGTTGTTTCATAGAATGTCCATTGGAAGTCGAATCATCGTTCTAGCTTGCTTCGGGCAAATGAGGATATTACTAACAGACGAAGCACTATTGTCCCCTGATTGGCATCCAACTTTCGTATTGCCTTTTAGAGTAAGCCCACCATTTTCATGCAGATGGATCAATATGTAATGGCTCCTCTATCGGATAATGGAGCCAGCTTCTGAGGGATAGCCGCACTTGATTGACGGGGGAAATGTATCCTGTAAATGTCATCCGCGTTGTTTGGCTGGAGCATACCAGGCCAGTCCCAAGTTCGCAATTATTACTGATACGGGGATCTCATGTCGCGAATAGCCCGTTCCATGGTGGTGGAAACCCCTGGGAAGATGTCCCTATGGGAGTTCGAGGTCCCTACGATTGGACCCGAAGATGGACTATTAAAGGTTGAAATGGCCGGTGTTTGCGGTACCGATCCCGGAATATATCGGGGGAAGGCGATCGGACTGCCAATCTCTTATCCCCTGATCATGGGACACGAGATCGTTGGGCGTATTGAAACGATCGGAGAGATAGCGGGAAAAAGGCATAAAGTAAAAAAAGGAGACCGG
>DAOVAK010000600.1 GCA_030671095.1 Deltaproteobacteria bacterium
TTCAAAGTGATAGCCTTCTCGTAAAAGTCTTTCGCTCTTATATCGTCTTCTGCCTCTCCTCGTTGCCGGAGAATCTCACCAACAAGGAAATATGCTTTTGGGTCATCCTTTCTGATGGTCAGATATTTCTCCGCCCCTCTATGGGCAGCACGAAATCGCCCAGCCTTGAGGTCAAGAGAGGCATTGTACAAGAGGACCTGATGGATCCTATCCAGGAATACCTCTTTGTTCTTGATTCCCTGGGCTTCAGGTTGGTTCAATTTATCGAGGAACCCTTTACAATTCTCGATGCGCTTTTGCAGTTGCGGATGGGTTGCAAAGAAAAAGGGTTCTTTGAGATTTTCAGTCTCCAGTTCCTGTTTTAAATGCTCGAAAAGCCTGAGTGCTTCGCTGGGCTCGTAGCCTGCCTTTGCCATCAACTGCAGCCCCACCATGTCGGCTTCGGTTTCAAAATGCTGGGCATAACCGTTTATAGCTGCCATGGAGGCTGTCGTACCGAAAAGGTCCAAGAGATCTCCAGTGCTCGCGATTCTGGCTACAGTTTGTTTCAAGGATAAAATCAGGCTATTCTGGTTTTTGAGCCCACTGAAGGCCCTTAAGGCATGTCGGTGCGTACAATGGGTCATCTCGTGGGCAAGGAGAGCGGCAAGCTGGGCTTCGTTGTCCAAGCGAGAAAGGATGCCTGTGTGCAGATAAATGACGCCGTTGGGAAAGGCGAAGGCATTGAGAAAAGGATCTTTTATGAGCCTTATTCTAAAGTTGTACTTCTCGCGGACCTCCAGAGGCTGGAGATTGTTTGCAACCTGATGCAGATAAGCCTCCAGCGCTTGGTCTCTGTAAATGACCCCACTGCTCTCCAGTAGAGCTTGCTCCTCTGCCGCGCGCTGCCAAAGCCTCTTTTCATCTTCCGCAACGTTTAGATCCGCTTCCAGTGAAGGAGGCGGGGTGGTCGAACAACTCCCCGCAAAAAAGCATATCATCAATAATAATGGAAAGTATCGTATCCTCTTCATTCGCACATCCCGGTAGGGCCTGGATTACCATCCAGGCTATAGGAGAGAGATGCAAAAATCGTGCAAATGTTTCCAGATTCTGAATTGACATGAATTACAATAGGTTAGCCACCTTTATTGCAGAAGAAGGGCGGAAACTGTGCAAAAATGGGCAGGGAGTTGTCAAAAAATGTAATAGTTCCGAAACATCGAAAAATGATAACACCTTAGCTGTTTGAAAGGCCCTTGGGCTAAGCGGCATTCTCTGGAGGGGCCAAAAAATTTGCCCAGTGCCCTTAAGTATGGCGCACAAAGCGAGGGAGTTCTGAGGCCTTGTTCTGTCACCATTGAACTTCGCTTGGTCTCTGTTTGGACGACTTGTGTGCGCAGGCGTCAGGGCAACGGAGCCCCTGGAAGAAACCCTGCAAAGAAGGCTGGGTTTTTGGCCCCTCCAGAGAACCCCGCTCAGCCCATCAAGGGTTCTTGGGCGGCCGTTTCAAAGGGCTAAACTCTCACGAAAAATGATGTTTTGACTTGACTTATCCTGAATAATCATTAATGTAGAGCGAAAAACGTCCCGCAAAATCTATCAAAATAACAGAAATTGTCCTCCCAAGATTCTTGCTCCATTCATAGGAGTTCGTTCAAGTCAGAAGGATCGGCAAGAAGCCCATAGGTTTCGGTGGCATAAATAATGGGTTAGGTGATGGAAGATTTGGTTTTAATTGTTTCTATTCATCAAAATTAGGTGGAAGAGGAGGAGTGACTTATGAAAAAATTACTGTTATTTGTCGTCGCAAGCATGTTCCTTTTTGGCTGTGCTTCCCTCAAGGATCCAGAGTATCAGAAGCATAATACCATTTATGCGAGCAGCTCGCACATGAGCTACAGCATCTGGGGTTACAAGAATCCAGATGCCAAGTGGCAGAAGCTATCAGACCAACAAGGATGGTGGGGTAAAGAAATCCCATATATCCCCGCCAGGTAAGTCTCCGTATTTTGCCGTGCTCACATCGAGAATGTTGAGGCATTTCTTGATGTGAGCACCCCAACCCTATCATTATTGCTTGCCTTATTAAACGCATCGTTCCAACCCCCGTCATTGACACACAAGCGCAATTCCCCTAAACTTCCCACATCTAAAAGCAATCCTTTGTGACTTCAACCGCGTCATCTGAGGCACCATTTATGGATAAAGTGGAATTATTGAGGAATGTTGAGCTCTTTTCTGACTTGAAAGAGAGAGATCAAGAGCTTGGCCGAATTCTGTGTCAAACGCCTTTTCGAGAAGGGGCAGCCCCTGGTTAAACAAGGGGATTCTGGACTTGGGCTGTATATCCTTGTTTCCGGCAAGGTAAAGATTGTGAAGAAGACATCTAGTGGAGAGGAACTGGAGATTGCTGTCCTGGGACCTGGAGATTTCTTCGGGGAGATGACCGTCCTAGATAGTTCACCCCGCTCAGCAAACGTCATCGCGATTGAAGACACGGATTGTCTGCTCCTCACCGCCTGGGAGTTCAAGGCCAGATTGGAGGAAAACCCGGAAATGGCGCTAAAGCTATTGCCTGTGGTGGTTAAGCGATTTAGGGAGACAAACGAGAAGCTCCTCGCCCTTTCTCGCCTCTAGCCCCACCAACTATCTTAGATTTGAACGCCGATATCTCAGTGGCCATCAGTCGGCAAATGGTGTC
>DAOVAK010000189.1 GCA_030671095.1 Deltaproteobacteria bacterium
GCCAGCAATGGGGAGAGCGCCACAATCGCGAGAGGGAGTACTTTCTACCTGGAAGCGGCGGAAAACGTGGAGCCGAAAGAAGTCACAGCGCAACTCTCTTTGGAGGTTACGCCCACGGTCAGTTACAATAATTTTGTCACCTTGGAGGTCAACGTTAAGGACGAACAGGAGCAATTTCGTGGAAAGACGGGAAAGGACCTCTCGACCAAGTTGATGATCAAGAGTGGTGAGACGATTGTCATCGGTGGTATCTATACGGAAACGATTGCCGAACAGGAGAGCGGGATTCCTTATCTGAGATCGGTTCCACTTTTGGGCTGGCTATTCAAGGCAAAGTTAGAGACACGGAACAGGACTGAACTGCTCATATTCCTGACGCCCACTGTGGTCTCTACCGGAGGCGATGCCAAGGCATCCCTTTAGCAGGCGATGCCATAAATACAGGTGACAGCGTCTGCGGTTTGCTCCAGGACCTTCCCTGCCCCAGACCTGGTCTTTCGGTATGTCATAAAGAGAAACGCAGGCACGCTAAAGCTAAGAAGTGATTGCCCCACCAAATCACGTCGCGCTCTCCGAGCCGGAGGCCAGGGCGGGCTCGTTTTTTTCTAGAATCCATTGATATGGCTCTATCACCCTTTCCACGCCTGGACCCATTCTCTGACAAATCGACCCATCGTGAAATTTCTATTTGACGAAACCGACAATTAGGGTAAACTTAATTGTTTAGCAACTTCCTTAAGTTGATTCCTCAAGGGCCTTTGTCAAATTGCAGTATTGAAAGAGGTGCTTCGTGTATAGAAAGTCCATCACCATACTCTTTATCATCTTGTCCACTTTAGCCTGCATGGGGTGTGCGGGACCCAAAAAGGAAGTGGCTAGCGACAAGAAAAGGGCCGAAGCGCTTCAAAACCTGGGCGCCTCATATGTCCGTGAGGGGAAGTTGCGCGAGGGGCTGGGGAATCTGCACCAGGCGATCAAATTAGATCCTAACAATGCCGAATTACATAATCAAATAGCCCTTGTCTATATGGATCTGGCAGAATATGACGCCTCCCTCCGGCATTTCAAAAAGGCCCTTACCCTGAAACCCCGGTTTCCCGAGGTCCAGAACAACTTGGGGAATCTCTACTTGCTCCTGAGAAAATGGGACCTGGCCATCGCCAGCTACCAAAAGGCTGTGGCTGACGTGCTATATCAAACACCACACTTTGCATATACGAACATAGGGCTAGCGTACTATAACAAGGGCGATTATGAAAAAGCGATAGAAGTTTACCAGCATTCGCTCGAATTGGAACCTACCTATAGCACCACCTACTTCAATCTGGCATACGCCTATGAGGCCACGGAGAAGTGGGAAGAGGCGATTTTGGCCTACCAGAAAGCCATCCAATATTTGCCAAATGATCCGGCAGCCTATTATCGTCTTGGGAAGCTTTATCTCAAGTTGGATAGAAAAGAGGAGGCGTCGAGGGCATTTGAGGAGTTTCTGGAAATCGCTCCGAAAGGACCATACGAAGAAGAGGTGAAAGAGATACTAAGGACGATTCAGAAGAAGTAAATGTCTTCATAAGCAAAGATCATAAAATTCATACCAAACCAAACCCACCTGATCAGCCAACCAAATGTGCGATATCCATCAGGGAATCCACATGGAAATCTGCTTCTAATTCTCTATTCTTGTACGCAATAAAGACAACGCCTGCCCCCCTGGATGTTTCATAGTCAACGGCCGAGTCCCCCACGTAGAAGGCTTGGTCTCGGTTGAGATGAAAGAAATCAAGGATCTTGAGAAGGGCCTCTGGATGGGGTTTGGGATTTTCCACATCCAGTGATGAGACAACAATGTCAAAAAACCCTTTTAGGCCGTGCGTCTCCAGCACGTCTCCAATGGTGTTGCTCCTGTTCGTGGCAACAGCCAGACCAAACCGAGGCTTAAGCCAGCTGAGCAATTCCTTCAACCCGGGTTCCATGACCATGTGGCGGATAAATGGTGCGTAATCCATCTCCCACCTGTACGCTAAGGCCTCTTCCACGTGAGGCGTTCCTTGAAAGATGTGGCGGATGGATTCATCGGCTGTATGCATGTGGACAAAGCCCACTTGGTCTCCTTCCATGGGTGGCAGGCGGAAATGGGTAAGCAGGTGGTTGTAAAAATTGATGTTTGACTCTCGAGAGTCAAACATCACCCCATCGCAATCAAAAACAACCGCGCCTATTTCTTGATTTCTGCTCATATTATTCGCTCGGTAAAGAAAAAGAGTTCTCTATAGTAAAGGGGTAATCTAAATAAGATGAAGCTCTCTGTCAATGGTTACCTTTATCGATTCTACCTCGCCGTTCTCATTCCTCCTCAAAGATGAATTGGATGCCCTCTACTGTCTATCCCGCACTTCATGGGGGCCGGATGGTAACGCGTGTTGTCATTCCCGCCCCCGCCTTCGCGGGGATAAACTCCAGCGGGAATCCATTGCTGCACTTTCCTGGATACCCGCTCCCCGCCTTCGCGAGGACAAGCTTCGCGGGTATGACGTTAAAGGCGTAGGGACGCAAACAGGGTTAGGTGACTTCCATCGCGGGCCTCGAAGGCCTCAGGAAGTGGTGGCAAGGAGCCCCCTAGGCTTGATGTGGACGTGGGTTAAAAGAGGAAGGGGCAACGTTTGACTAAACGAGAAGAGCAGGAAGTAAAGGCTGGGAAACGGACCGATAAGCGAGTTGCTCCTAGTATTCCGAATACTTTGTTCGGTAAGAGATCTCAGGAGGAAATTCTTCCGGCTCTTCCTCCTGACGAAGGTCTAACCAGGTCCTTATAAGAGAGTAGATAATCCCGCATCCCATGCAAAACAGGGCAAGATATAGAAAACCCATAAAGATGAAATAATCGGCATTCCATTGCCATTCAAAAGAGAGTGGCGTCATATCCATTCCTCCATCGAGTGCCTAAAGTGTCTAAAATGATCTTGATTGTTTTTACGACTATATGCCAGAATACACCGCCTTTTAAGGCGGGGATGAATGGCATCCTTTCAAATTCCCCTCCCTCGATGGCCTCCGGCTCGTAGAGCCTACGCCTCGGAGAGGAGGGGATAAAGGGGAGGGTGAGACCTCTGGCTTTTCACCCCCACCTTAATCCTCCCCCATCAAGGGGGAGGAGATCGTTTTGAGGTTGAACGAAAGATGCTCCGCCCTAGGGCAGGGAGCTTCACTAAACCCCTATTGGAAAGCCGGTTTCTCACATGGAGTTGATCGGCTTCTCCGGAATTTGCCTTCGCGCAGCCTTTTGGACAAGGTGAACAATAACTTTAGCTCACTCGACCTATCAAGTCGCCGGGTTTAGTTCCTTTTCTTTAGGAAAAATGGGTAGATATCTGTATGAAAGTGAGAACACGATAAACCCGTAACCGAACAGCGCCAAGGCAATACCCCATTCCTGCCAGCTGGGCAGGTAGCTCCAGAACCGATCAAAGGGCATCACGGGTACGGCAAGGGTGACCACCGTAAAGACAAAGCGATTCAGGACGATGCCTGTGCAGTTCAGGAGGCAGCCCAAAATGAGCAACTGTTCGTTCTCCCTGTACTTTGGAACGATGAGAATAATTGCCGGGACGACCCCACAGGCAATAATTTCGGCCACCAGCAGCCAGACGCCATAAGGTCCTTCCTTGTAAAAATCCATGAAACTGAGTCCAGCCCTGGGCGCAATATCAAAGATCCAGACCAGGGTGTCGGCGATCTTTAAGACCACATAACCGGCCAGGAGCCAGCCGCAAATTTTGGCCAGCAATTGGTACACGTTCTTGGGGACCAGCCTTTTGCGGGTGATGGCTTCGGCCAGTTTTGTACACAGAATGGTGAAAGCGGGCCCCGATGCTATGGAGGAGAAGACAAAGAGGAAAAAGGTGGTGGGCCAGATATAAAATTCCCATCGGTAGGCGAATGGCCTGGCATACAGTACCCCGTATACACCCCCCAGCGATCCTTGGTGGAAGAATGAGAGAAAAGTGCCAGTGGCTGCAAAGAGGGCCATGATGTGATGCATATTATGGCCGAAAACGCCAAAATCGCGTATCTCGTTCAGTTTCCTGTTCTCCAGGATGAGGGGCACGTATTCGATGCACAAAACGCCGAAGTATGCTGTGATGCAGAAGGAGACCTCCGTCAACATGGAATGGACATTGGCATGCCAGAAGATGAACCAACCCCGGATGGGCTGACCAATATCGATCGCGAACATGGCTATGGCGCCCGAGTAGCAGATGAATCCTATGATTACCGCTGCATTGATGATATCTCTTAGCTCCTTCTTACCGATAATATAGGTGAGAAATCCGGTAAAAAAGGCGCCTGCCCCAAGGGCAATGATCGCCAGATCGAAGACGATCCAGAGGGCAAAAGCAAAGATATTGCTCATGTTGGTCTGATTCAGCCCTTTTAATAGAACAAGAAAGGCGGACAAAAGCCCCCAGGCCAAAAGCCCCGCCCAGGGCAGTGTCCAGAGGAAGAAGGCCTTTGGGGAACACCTCTTTACACCTTCTGGAAGCAACGCTTCATCCATTTCCTTTTCCTCCTTAGTGCGACTCAGCGACTCAACGGCTTAACCCGTTGCCTTTGTGACAGGTCTGAATTCTTCCGGTAGAAAATTGTCTGCCTTCCTTCTGACCCAATCCTTGGTGGAAATATAATAGACCTTTGGATCTGTGCCAAGGCGTTCCAGAAGCCTGAAGGCATAAGGACTCTTACTCAGTTGTGAGACCCTATGTTTTGGGTTGTTCAGGTCTCCAAAGGTGATGGCCTGGACCGGGCAGGCCTCAGTACAGGCGGTGATATATTCACCCTCTTCCAGTTCGCTTCGATCTTCAGCGTAGGCCTTGCTCTTCGCCCTCATGAGACGATGATGGCAGAAGGTGCATTTTTCCACCACCCCCCGCATGCGGGGTGAGACCTCTGGGGAGAGCGCGCGTTCCAGGCCTTTGGAAAACGGCTTGATCAGACCATAACCGTCCCACCAGTTAAAATACCTGGCATGGTAGGGACAAGCGGCCTGGCAGTATCTGCATCCTATGCAGCGTGTGTAGATCTGACTGACGATGCCTGTATGGTAATCTATCTCCGTGGCGGTGGGGGGGCAGACAGAGACGCAGGGCGTGCGATGATGACAGTGCATACATGGTCTGGGAAAATAGCAGACCTCCGTATGAGGAAATGCCTTTCCGTTGGTGATCTGATAGAGTTGCATCCAGGCGATGCTGCGCTCCTTGTCAGATTCATCAATTCTGACGCCCACATTGTTTTCAGAAGCGCAGGCAACCGTGCAAGTGCCGCAACCGGTACATTCGTCCAAATTGATGACCATACCATACTTATATTTACCCTGTTCCTCTTTCATTCTCTACCCCGTTCCAAGAAATTTTGGCATTACGCCTTTATTATTCGTACCTGAGTATCCCACCAGACCGTCTGCCCGCTCAAGGGGTCTTTTCCGCCGTCCATGATCTCGTTGGGATTAACGCCTTGGCCTCGTTGATAATCGTCGTAGGCCGTGTGTCCCAGACCCAGGGGGAGATAAACCACTCCAGGCATCGCCCCTTCAAAGAGGTTTACGCGGACCTTTACCTCTCCCTTCGGGGACTGAATGATGACCCGATCTCCCTGTTGCAAATTATGTTCGGCGGCAGTTTTCGGGTTGATCTCTGCAAAAGATTCGTTTTTCATCAATTGGTGGTCAAAGAGGGTTTTCTTTAAGTAAGGGGGGTTGGGCAACCAGTCACTGGGTAGATTGATTAACTCATAAGGCATCATGCGTAAGGGGTATTCCTCCTTGTCCGCAGCAGATGGGGCCGCCTCATAGTGGGGCATGAAGGCCTCGTCGCCCTTTGCTCTGATCCCCAATGCCTGCAAAGCGGGTTCCTGTGATCTGCTCTGCGTAAGGTCGTTGACGGCCAGCTCCATATGGGTGCTGAAAAACTCAAATCTCCCTGTAGGGGTATCGAAGAGTGTTTGCCATTTTCCAAAGGTGTGGGTGGGGCGATACCAGAATCCATTGGATTTTATCTTCTTCCACATCTCATCAAAGGAC
>DAOVAK010000556.1 GCA_030671095.1 Deltaproteobacteria bacterium
CGAAAGCCTGGATAAGTTTTTCTTGACTTCGGCCAGCTCCTTTATTTTAATCATGAACTGGGAGGGCAGACACCATGGGCATTAGTAGGAATGTGCTGGATGCAATAGGCAACACACCTTTGGTCCAACTTCGCAAAGTAGTCCCACCCGACCATGCACGAATACTGGTCAAACTGGAATGGGAAAACCCGACCGGTAGCATGAAAGATCGCATGGCGAAAGCGTGCATCGAAGCAGCCGAAGCAGATGGCCGATTGCAATCTGGAGGCACTCTTGTCGAGTACACAGGAGGAACCACTGGTGCCTCACTTGCCCTTGTTTGTGCTGCAAAAGGCTACCGCATTCGCATCGTCAGCTCGGACGCCTTCAGTCAGGAAAAGCTCGACCATATGAAGGCGCTTGGTGCTGAACTGACCATGGTGCCCAGTGAGGGCGGTGGTATTACGAAAAGACTCATTGAGGACATGATTGATTTGTCTCAGCAGATGAGTCGGGAGCCGGGTTCCTTCTGGTCGGATCAACTTAACAACGTTGATGCCATTGCCGGTTACTATCCCCTGGGCGAGGAGATCTGGGAGCAGACCAATGGCCATGTTGATGCCTTTGTACAATCCGTTGGTACTGCTCACTCCCTGCACGGCGTGACGACGGCGCTTCGGCGCTTTAAGCCCCACCTTCAGGCAGTAGCTGTGGAACCGGCCGAATCACCTGTCCTGTCAGGTGGGAAAAGCGGTGCCCATAACATCGAGGGGATCGGCATCGGCTTTGTGCCGCCGTTGTGGGATCCTAGCCTAGTGAATGAGATCCTCCCTGTTTCCACAAAGGAGGCCAAGGAGATGGCCCGACGACTGTCCGGTGAGGAGGGACTCTTCGGGGGCACATCCTCCGGGGCGAATGTTGTCGCAGCAATACGCATTGCCGAACGCCTTGGGCCAGAAGCCACTGTGGTTACGTTAATGGTAGATACAGGGCTTAAGTATCTAAGCACCGATCTATACCGAAGCAGCTGAGAAAGACGGACTTCAATGGCCTACGATGGATAAATGGGAATGCTGGGGCGAGATCCCTATTTTTCCTTTCTGTGTCCTGCCCCTTTCGATTTCCGATAGAAATATTGCATGATCGGGATAGGGTCTAAATTGATAGATACATCTTGAAATCTTTACCTTCTCATTTCCTTCATCGTTGTATTTTGACGCTGATTTGACGGCCCTTTTTTGTGTGTATTATTCAAGCCTCTATTCTCCCTTCAATCAATGCCTCAATTTCAAGCATGTCGGAGACGGACATATCTCGTATGGCTACGATTTTTGGCTGAGTGATTTTCCCGTTATTCGATTCTTCTGATTCCTGATACCTTTTTCCCATCTATGCGACTCTATCAAGCATTCTTATGAGAAGACTCATGAGGGCAAGGCACTCGAAGGTCTCTACGGGATCAGTATCATCCAAAAAGCGGCGGCCAATGGAGCTTTTTAAACTGCCAATCGCCCCACGATATAATGAATGCACAGCCTCTTGCTGATCCTTGACTTCACTGAAGGATAAGAGAGGGGATTGAAGATCCATTGCCTTGGAAATGAGACCAACTCCGGTATCTAGTGAATCCGGCGAAATCTTTGCGCGTACCTCCTCTTCCACAACCGTCATAGCGCTGAATATTGCGTCTTCAAATTCGCCAGTCTCGAAGGGGATATGGCACCGTTGCAAAATCTTCGGGTGGAGCGATTCAAAGCGCATTCGGAATCCTTGTCGATCAACCTCAGGTTGAGTTCCTATTCCTTTCGCTAAATCTCCGATCAGGTCTTCAAGTGGTGTTTCATCAACTCGATGTTTTTGCAATGCGCTCTCTATTGGGTTTACCAGCGGAGCATAGAAATCCTGCACGTATTGCCTTCTCGAGTCATACGAAGGAAGCCGCGAAGACCAATATCCGTACCAATCCCATAACGTGCGGAAAGGGTTATTGTGGGGTAGAGTAACTCCGACTTTCGCCAGAGTATCAATCTCGGATTCAATGTCGAAATATAGTTGGATATACTCATCTTCCATTTCTTGGATTTGGGCCTCACCAGTGCTAACAGAGACCATTATTGACTGGATTTGCCAAATCTTCATTAAGAGATTCTCGAGCTGTCTTGAATTCATTTTCCCATTCTCCTATAAGCATTTCTGCATACTAGGATATGCATGACCTTCGTGTATCCGTTTTAAGCAAACCCATGGATTCGGCATTCAGTCTTCTTCCCTGTCAGTTAAGAGGCCCAAGGAAGCTAATGAGGGGCCGGGATAACCATTGGCTCCCTTGGAGAAAGAGAAGTGAGCAATGGAGACTGTGGGAATCTCGGGATAAATCCGCTTCCCCCAGTGCTCACTACCCTATTGAATCAACGTAAAGAATTTCCCGCTAGCAAAAAGGATAATCAGACAACCGAGGAAGAGAATAATTACATAGGCCACGATCTCGCCAATTGACATTATTTCCTCTCTCCTTTGACCTCCACATGTAAGAGATTCGCCGATTCCCGAAGTCTTGTTGTTGCCTCATTCAGCAATTGATTTATTTGGGTAGCAATATTTTCATCTATGGATTCAGCTAAATCTAAGTCTTCGTCGAGAAACTGAAGGTACATCTCGGCCTCATTTAGCCGAGATTTAATTTGTCTATATTTATCCAATTCTTTTAATTTCCCATTGGTTGTAATATCTCCGAAGAACGAGCTAAGGGTCCCCCTGTATCGGCGTGCCACCAAACTGTTCCTTCAAATTTCCGTTCAGCATTAGTGTTTTTGATTTTCCCTCATAAGTTTTCTTTTGGACCCCAGCTCTCGAATCCTCTTCTTCAATTCGGTCATTTTGACCTCCCTATCAACGGTGAGCCGATACCATCTCT
>DAOVAK010000551.1 GCA_030671095.1 Deltaproteobacteria bacterium
AGCGCTCCGATTCCATGCGCTCAATGTCTCGAAGCACCCTGTGTTGAGGCTTGTCCCGTAGAAGCTATTGTTTTGGATCCGAAGACCGGAGCAAAGGTGATCGATGATGAAGAGTGTATTCTCTGTGAGGTCTGTGTTGCTGCTTGTCCCTTTGGTGCAATCTCCGTCATTGTAAAAGGGGGACAGACAAAAGTCATCAAATGTGACCTGTGCCGTGGTGAACCAGAATGCGTCAAGCACTGCGAGCCAGGCGCGATACAGTTCAGGGAAGCCTCTGAAATGGCTGAAGAGAGGACTAATGTGCTTGGTGAGAAGCTTCTTGAAGTCATTAGAGTAAATAAAGGTTTTGCAGCAGGGACGTAAAGCTTTTAAACAGTCCAGATGAGAGGAGAGAATGACGGAAAAAAAGCCATTGAATCTGCGTTGCAAGTTCTGCAACAGCAGGTTTCCTTTAAATCGTGGAGAAAAAACGGCAAGGTGTCCCCACTGCGAGCAGGATTGGAATATCCGCTGGTTTGCTGAAGACACAGCAATGATCATTTCCCCTGTGTCATGGAAGCAGTATGCCCAGAGAGAAAGGAGCAGTGAAGGCATTAAGAAGGAATAATAATGGGGGAACAAAGGAATATGAATCAGATAGCAATCATCGACCTGGCTACGAGGGAGACGAAGATTAGGCCTGTCCCTGAAAGGCTCAGGGAGAGGTTTTTGGGGGGGCGTGGCATCAATATGGCCTTCCTATACTCCCTTGTGGAACCGAACATTGATCCCCTTGGATCGGAAAATCCGTTGCTATTTGGGGCCGGTGCCTTAACGGGAACCGGTGAGGTCACGGCGGCGAGGTTGAACATATCCGCTAAATCGCCTGAAACGGGAATTCTTGGAGATGGCAGCATGGGCGGATTTTTTGGTCCTGAACTGAGGAAAGCGGGTTTTGACCACCTCATCATTCTGAATAAATCCGATAAGCCCGTATATCTATTTATCCATGATGGTCAGATAGCATTCAGGGACGCCTCCCACCTGGAGAAGCTAGATATCCACCAGACCTTTGGCACCCTGAGGCAAGAGCTTAATGACCGGGATGTTCAAATTGTTTGCATTGGCCCTGCTGGGAGAAAATTGGTCGCCTTCGCCTGTGTATGCGGCGGATATGGAGGCAATGCAGTAGGGAGGACCGGTATGGGTGCCGTCATGGGCAGCAAGAATCTTTGGGCCGTAATAGCGCGGGGGCGAGGTTCCATACCCTGTGCCGATTCTGGCGGGCTGGTCAAAGCCATTAAAAAGCACTACAGGCAGGTGACAACAACAAAAGGCTTCCATGCCACCTCAATTTACGGCACTCTCATAAGGTTGAACAATTCAAGACTCTTAGGGTTGGAAGGCGGTAAGAATTTCCAGGTCAATGTGCGTGATACAGATGGTCTTGATATAGACGATTTCCTCAACCAGTATGAGGTCGGGAAAAAGGCCTGCTTCGGTTGCCCTATCCACTGCAAGCACGTTTGGAGAATAAAAACAGGGGATCTGGCAGGGTTAACAGGCATTGGACTAGAATTCAACGCTGCGGGGGCCCTCCATTTCATGGCAGCGTGCGAGGACTGGGAAACCATCATGGCCTTCTATGACCGCTGCAATCGTTATGGATTGGATGTGGCCTCTGCGAGTGCTTATATTGCCATCTTGATGGAGCTTTATGACCGAAAAATCATAAGCAAAAAGGATACCGGGGGCATTGAATACAAATGGGGAAGTAGAGAGGCGATACTCGGTTTTCTGGACCAGACGGCAAAGAGGGAGCACATTGGGGATTTGATGGCACAGGGGCTTCTGAAGGCGGCAGAGACAATTGGTCATGACATGATGAAATATGTGGTGCATTCAAAAGGGCTCACAATAGAAGCCAGGGATCTTAGGGCCCATAAGGGACAGCTCCTGGGAGAAGTGGTTTCCTCGAGGGGTGGCGATCACTTGAGGGGAAGATTCACAATGGAGGATTTTCATCTTCCCCCTAAGGTCACAGAGGCGATAATGGGTAAGCCTGTCCCATCTGACCCCCGATCCTATAAGGGGAAAGCATGGCCAACCGTATGGACGGAAAGACTGTGCGCCGTTGTGGACTCAGTGGGCATCTGTAAGTTTGCTTCCAAATGGATGAGCCCCGGCCTTCTCGGTTTCGATGAAATGGCCGAATCCTTTGAGGCTGTGACGGGGATACCCAAGACAGGGAAAGAGATCATGTCCGACGGAGAGCGCATTTACACCCTTGAGAAGCTATTCAATGTCCGCGAGGGGATTAGCAGAAGGGATGATAAAGTCCCTGACCGTTATCACGAGCCTCTGAAGTATGGCCCATACCAAGGAGAGTATATTGATGGAAAAGAATTCCAAGCCATGCTTGATGAGTATTATGGGTTAAGCGGGTTGGATGAGGAGGGCAAACCTCTGCCTGAGACCCTTGTTCGCCTGCAACTGGATGACGAGAATGAACTCCGTTCCTTGGCATCCGTATAACCCCCTTCCTTGCCCCACCCTTCGACGGGAAACGGCGAGGGCAGGTCTGCCCCGCACTCGATATGGGGGTGAGGGGTTATGATGGTGTGGATAAAATGACATGATTTGAGAGCATTGGAGGAGAACTGATGGATCTGAGACTGAAAGATAGGGTTGCGTTTCTAACAGGGGCGACCAATGAGATTGGCCGAGCCGCATGCCTTGACCTGGTCAAGGAGGGTGTAAAGGTGGCCTTCTCCGATATTAATGTTGAAAAGGGAAAGGCATTGGCCACTGAAATCATTGGTATGGGAGGGGAAGGTATATTCTTGAAGACAGATGTGCGAAACTACAACGAAGTTAAAGAAAGCGTGACGAAAGTTAAGGACCATTTTGGCCGGGTTGACATCATGGTA
>DAOVAK010000116.1 GCA_030671095.1 Deltaproteobacteria bacterium
TGTATTAACTGTTATAACTGCCGGGTCGCTTGCCCTGTTTGCTACTGCAAAGAGTGTGTCTTTGTGACCGATGTATTCGACCATGAACCTTCCCAGTATCTGCGGTGGGCCAAGCGGAAAGGCATCCTCAAAATGCCCAGCGACACGGTCTTTTATCATATTACCCGTTTGGCACATATGAGTACGGCTTGTATCGGCTGTGGCCAGTGTTCCAATGCCTGTCCCAACAATATTCCAGTCATGGAGATTTTTCGAACCGTTGCCAATTATACCCAGAAGGCCTTTGACTATGTGGCTGGCCGTAGTGTTGAGGATGAGCCTCCCCTTTCGGTATTTCGCGAAGCAGAGTTCCAGGAGGTTACTGGAGGAAAGGATTAGGGCCATTTGCGATTTCGGATTGGGGATTTTGGATTTTTCGTAACATTTTAGCCTTTTGAAACAACCGTGCAAGAACTCTTGGCGGGCTGAGCGGGGTTCTCTGGAGCGGCCAAAAACCAGGCCTTCTGTGCACGGTTTCTTCCGGGGGCTCCCTTGCCCTGACGCCTGCGCACACAGGCCGTCCAAACAGAGACCAGGCCAAGTTCAATTGTCACAGAACAAGGCCTCAGAGCTACCTTGCTTTGTGCGCCATACTTAAAGGCACCGGGCAAATTTTTTGGCCACTCCAGAGAATGCCGCTTAGCCCGGGGGCTTTTCAAACGGCTAAAGTATTACGATTTTTGAAATATGAAGCCCGCAATTATTACATAAGGGAATTCAAATTATGAAGAAGAAAATTGGCTCCGCTTTAGTGGTGGGAACAGGGATCAGCGGTATCCGCTCCGCCCTTGATTTGGCAGAAACGGGCTACCAAGTTACACTTGTGGACAAGGCGCCCAATCTGGGCGGGATCTTGACCCAGTTGGATTACCAGTTTCCCACGGATCACTGCGGAATGTGTAAAATGCTTCCCCTCGTGGAGCGTGATGCATCTTCCCAATTCTGTCTGCGCAAGGGCCTATTTCACGAAAACATCGATATCATGCTCTCCACGGAGCTGGCAACCTTGGAGGGAGAACCCGGAAAATTCCAGGTCACATTGCGTCAGAAACCCGCTCTGGTGGATCCAGAGCGCTGCATTGGCTGTGGGGAGTGCTCTCGAGTCTGCCCCGTTGAAGTGCCTGATGAATTCAATGCGGGGCTTACCATGCGCAAGGCGGTCTACCTCCCCGTACCCCACAACATTCCCAATAATTATGTGGTCGATGTGGCCTCGTGCACCCTCTGCGGAGAATGTGAAAAGATCTGTCCCACCCGGGCCATTGATTTCGGGCTAGAAGCCCGCAAGGCGTTTCGCATTCTGGTGGTAGACGACGAGCTGGTGGTTCGTGATTCCCTTAAAGAATGGCTGACGGAGGAAGGTTTCCAGGTGGATATGGCCGAATCCGGAATGGAGGCCCTAGACAGGGTGACCAAGGATGTCTACCATCTCATGCTTTTGGATATCAAAATGCCAGGCATGGACGGTGTGGAGGTCCTCAAACGGTCCAAGGATATCCGCCCAGAACTTCCGGTGGTGATGATGACGGCCTATGCTACCGTGGAGACTGCCGTTGAAGCCATGAAGATTGGCGCCTTGGATTACCTGATGAAACCCTTTGATCCGGATAGTCTGGTGCCTCTGATTGTCCAGCTATACCAGAAAATTGAACGCGCCGGCGAGCGTCAGATAGAAGTGGGATCCGTGATTCTTGCTGCCGGCTTTGAATCCTTTGACCCGGGGTCAGATAGGAATCTCTACGGTTACGGTGTTCTTCCTAATGTGGTCACAAGTATTGAGTTCGAACGTTTGCTTAGCGGCACCGGACCCAATCATGGAAGGCTCTTGAGTCCCAGTGATGGCAAAGAGATCAGCAAGATAGCATGGCTCCAGTGTGTGGGGTCCCGAGATCCCCAATCGGGTGCCGACTTCTGCTCCTCCGCCTGCTGTATGTTCGCCATCAAGGAAGCGCTTCTTGCAAAGGAAAAGAGTGGGGGTCAGGTGGATACATCCATCTTCTATATGGACATGCGGACCTTTGGAAAAGACTTCCAGCGTTACAGGGATCGAGCAGAAAAGGAGTATGGCGTTCGCTTCCTGAGAAACAGGGTGCACACTGTCGAATCTTCCGGGAACAATGGGGACTTAATTGTCGGCTACGCAGATACGGGCGGCAATATACATGAAGAGACTTTTGACATGGTTGTACTCGCTGCTGGCCAAAGACCGCCTGCAGCCACCGAGGAATTGGCGGAAATGACCGGCATGGAACTGAACCCATGGGGTCACTCTCAGTTGGAACCCTTCTCACTGAGTCGCACCAGTCAGGAAGGCATCCTGGTAGGGGGATCCTTTTCCGGGCTTCGGGATATCTCCGAATCCGTGATTCAGGCGAATTCTGCCTCCTTGTCGGCATCCAGATTGATCCATTCGAAAGGGGGTGGCCTAGCCGAGGAACCTAGCCCTGAAGCCGCTTTTCGAGATGTATCCCGAGAGATGCCGCAAATGTCAGTCTCATTATGCACTTGCGGGGGCGCTTTGTCAGAAGCAGCGGAGCTAAGTTCACTGGCAGATTGGCTTGAGGGGCAAGACTCTGTGAGTCGGGTGAACTCTATGGAGGGCATCTGTACTCAGGGGGGCTGGGAGGAACTCAAGGAGAAAATAAAAGAGACTGAGGCGAACCGCGTTCTGATTGCCGCGTGCATGCCCTACATATATGCCTCAAAGTTGAGGGAACTTGGTGAGAGTGTTGGACTAAATCCCTCTTTGATCGATGTGGTGGACATTCGCACCCGGGCGTTCCCAGGGCGTGAAGAGGATAAGGCACAAGTAACGAGTCATATTCGTTCAGTGATTTCCATGGGGATAAGTAAGCTAAAAGGCATGGATCCTGCACCCACACCCATACGCCGAATCAAACAGAAGGCCCTGGTGGTGGGTGGCGGAATTGCTGGGATGACTGCAGCCCTCGGCATTGCCGACCATGGATTTGAGGTGAGCCTGGTGGAACAGGCCGAAGAATTGGGAGGTAATCTCCGATTACTCTATCGGACCATTCAAGGCGATTCCCCCCAAGAACTTCTGGAGGAGATGGTCTCCAAAGTGGAAAAACATCCCCTCATCAACGTGTACAAAAAAGCCAAAGTCATCCATTCCCTGGGTCATGTGGGCCGTTTTTTGACCACCATTGAGAAAGAAGATGGTGCGGCCGAAACCCTTGACCATGGGGTGACCGTGCTGGCCACTGGAGGCATGGAAGCCAAGACCGAGAGTTATTCCTATGGGAAAAGCGAGGCCATCGTTACCCAGCATGAACTGGAGGGAAAGATTGCCGAGGGAGGCGTAGATCCTGCCACTCTCAGCGCCGTGGCCATGATTCAGTGCGTGGATTCCAGGGAAGAGCCTCGCAACTACTGCAGCCGCATCTGCTGCACATCAGCCTTGAAAAACGCCCTCTACCTCAAAGAACAGAATCCAGAGACTGCCGTCTATATTTTCTACAGGGATATCATGACCTATGGCTTCCTGGAGACCTATTACACCCAGGCGCGCAAAGCGGGGGTCATTTTTGTCCAATACGAAGTCGATCAGAAGCCTCAAGTGACTGTAGAGAACGGTAGACCCTTGATCTCTGCCACCGACCCAATCCTCGGCCGAAGCTTTCAGATCCAACCTGACTTGCTGGTTCTTGGTACAGGGATTGTCCCCAGTAACGGAAGAGAGCTGGCTGACCTGTTCGGGGTAGAAGTCAACGAAGATGGTTTTTTCCAAGAGGCCGAATATAAATGGCGACCCGTGGACTTCCTAAAAGAAGGCATCTTCATGGCTGGCATCGCCCATTCACCCCGCTCCGTCACCGAGTCCATTGCCATGGCAGAGGCTGCGGCACAGCGCGCACTCAGGATCTTGAACAGCGAAAGATTGGCCGCAGGAGGCATCGTGGCTGAGGTGCGGCATAGCCTCTGCTCCCTTTGTGAGCGATGTATTGACGCCTGTCCCTACGGTGCACGAGTGTTAGATGAGGAAGAGCAAAAGGTTATTGTTGATGAGCTGATGTGCCAGGGCTGCGGCTCCTGTGCCGCTGTTTGCCCCAATAGCGCGTCGGTCTTACGTGGCTATCGGGACCAGCAGATGTTTGAGGTCATTGATGCAGCCCTGGAAGCGATGTTTTAGCAAGGCTCTAGCTTAAACCAACCAGAGTCTAAGCTGAATAATTTTATAATTAAATAAGTCTTTAGATCTTGGCCCATGAAGCCCTTTGAAGGGGGATAATATCCAATGATGGAACAGAACCTTGATATGGCAAACCAGGCCCATGAATCCGTTTCTGAGGATCTTATGGCAGATATCCAAGAGACGGTTCAGGCCTGTATACAATGCGGCACGTGTAGCGGTTCTTGCGCCAATTCCTTTGCCATGGACCTTACGCCGCGGCAGGTATGGAGACTCGCCCAATTGGGGGAGAAGGAAGAGATCTTCAACAGTACCACCTTCTATCTCTGTTCCGCCTGCTATTACTGCACCCTTCGCTGCCCAAGGGGGCTTCCTCTGACGGACGCAATGAGTGCCTTGAAGAGGCTGGCAGCCTGGGACGGGATACGGAAGTACAAGCAGAGCTCAAACTTCTACAAGACCTTCATGGACACCGTTCGGCGCTATGGTCGAATAAGAGAGGCAGAGTTCATGAACCGTTATTTCCTCTCCATGATGAATCCCTTCCTACCACTGGGCTTCGTTTCAATGGGAATGAAGCTCATGAAAAAAAGGAAGATACCGCTGGAGATACCCAAGTTGTTCGGGGAAGGGAGATTTGACAGGCTATTTCGCAAGGTGGAAGAATTGGAGGCGAGACCATGAAGTACATCTACTATCCTGGCTGCACTCTGGAGACGACTGCCCTCGAATACAATGAATCAACCCAGGCGGCGATGCAGGCGCTGGGTGCGGAGTTGGTGGAAATAGAGGACTGGAATTGTTGCGGGGCGGCTGCGGCGGAGGCGACCAGCCATCTCCTCGCCATGGTCCTTGGTGCCCGTAACCTCGCCATGGCTGAGAAGATGGACACTGATGGCGATTTGCTGATCCCCTGCAGCGGCTGTTATCTCAACCTGAGAAAGGTGGAAGATCACGTCCACAAAGAGGAAGGACTCTTAGGCAAGGTCAACGAGGCCCTGAAGGAAGAGGACTTACATTACAAAGGCGGAATAAAGGTGCGCCATCTTCTGGACGTGTTGGCCCGTGACTTTGATCCCAAATCTATAAAGCGCTTAGTAAAGAAGGATGTGTCGGGTCTCAAAGTGGCCCCCTATTATGGCTGCCAGGCACTACGTCCCTATCCCGATTTCGATGATCCACAAGAGCCCCGATCCATGGAGCCGGTGATTGAGGCCCTGGGCGCAGAAGTCCATCCCTGGACGGTGGGGAGCAAATGTTGCGGTGCGGCGATCATGAACACCAAAAAGGATGTGGCCCTGGAGCTTACAGGTGGCATCTTAAAAGAGGCTAAAGGGGCAGACTGTGTGGTCACTGTCTGTCCCATGTGCCAGTTGAACCTGGAAGCCTATCAGAAACCGATCTCCCAGGCACAAGGGGAAGATGTGAGTATCTCCATTCTCTATCTCCCTCAACTTATGGGGGTTGCATTTGGTCTGTCCAAAAAAGACCTGAAATTGAATCTAAACCTGGCTTTGACCAAGTCGCTCAAGGAAAAGCTGGGAATTTAACCGATTGATGATTGATGATTGACTATTGAAGACTTTCAAGCGTGGCAAATCAATCTGTATTGACTTTCGCTGAGCTTGGATCTACCATTCTTGATTCGTCAATGACCATTATTTATCAATCGTCAATAATCAATTGTCAATATTCGATCTTACTCAGGAGGTTAATTCATGGAGGCAATGACCATTAATCCAAAAGAGAGCAAATTGAGGGTAGCCCCCGAATGGGCCGATGTCTGCTTCACATGCGGAACGTGTGCCAGTGGCTGCCCGATCACAGGTGTGGACGGCCTGGACCCCAGAAAGGCGATCCGAATGGCCGCTCTGGGACTGGACCAGGAGCTGGTTGATTCCCGCTTCCCTTGGATATGCACCCTGTGCGGGCGGTGTGAATATGCCTGTCCTCAAGGGGTAGAGCTGCTGAAGACCTTTCGCAGGGCCAGAACCCTGAGAGAAAGGGATAAGGTGCCAGGCCCTATCCATAAGGGTGTGGTCATGGATCTGGAGAGGGGGAACAATCTGGGGATCCCAAAGGATGACTTTCTCTTTCTCCTGGCCGACCTGGCTAAAGAGATGGATGAGGATGAAGGATTCCCTGGGTTTTATGTCCCGGTGGATAAGAAGGGCGCCAATATGTTGGTGACCGTCAACTCCAAGGAACCCTTTGGCGAGCCGGATGACATGAAATTCTGGTGGCGCATCTTTTACTGTGCCAAAGAAGACTGGACCGTTCCTTCGGAGAACTGGGAGGGGGTCAACTGGGGCCTCTTCTCAGGGGATGATGAGGCCTGGAAGACACTTGTGGGCCGAATTGTGGAGAACATGGAGCGGCTGGAGTGTAAGACGCTCCTGTTGCCCGAATGAGGGCACGCCTACTTTGCGACCCGTGTTGGTCTGCAAAATTGGTTCCCGGAAGTATTGGAAAAGTACAAAGTTGTTTCTGTTCACGACCTCCTGAAAGAATACATTGAAACGGGACGGATCAAGGTTGACAAATCCATCCATGAGGAGCTGACAACCGTACATGATCCCTGTAATTACGGACGTAAAAGTCAAAAGGCCGTGGGACACGCCTATTTTGAAGAGCCCAGGTGGGTCACCCAGCAGTGTTGTGAAAACTATGTGGAGATGTACCCCAACCGGATGAACAACTTCTGCTGCGGGGCCGGGGGTGGTGCCTGGGCCATGCCCTATGAGCAAGAGAGGATTTACTACGGCCGGGTGAAGGCAAAACAAATCATGGATACGGGCGCGAAACTGGTCATTGCCCCTTGCCATAATTGCCGCGATCAGATCATGAAGTCCTTGACCAAAGAATTTGATCTGGGTATTGAGACCAAGTATCTCTGGGAACTGGTGGCCGATTCCCTGATCGTTGAGCCCTGGAGCGAGGATGAAATCAAGAAGGCCCATGAACTGAGGGATGCCCAGTACGAAAGGGACGGGGTTGATCTGGAGGAGGAGTGGGGATAGAATTTCATAACGTTATAGACGAGCATTGGAGAGCCCCGCCTAAACGGGGCTCTTTTATTTTGTCTGTTTTTCTAGTAGTCTGTATCTTGTCACTTTGTGATCGCCTCAGAATCTTCGGTGGAAAGCACCGAGAGTTGCTATAATAGTAAAGAATCCAGGCCGTGAGGACCTGGCTTTGAGCTACCCCCAGAGGGGGCTTTTAGGGTCTTTTTTCATGCGAAAGTCTGCTGGAGTAATGGCCTGCCCTGGCGCGACG
>DAOVAK010000249.1 GCA_030671095.1 Deltaproteobacteria bacterium
TTCCGAATGAATCGCGGACCCGGGTGAGAATAGTTGACACCATTTGGCATGGAGGCCATTCTATATGTATATTAGACTGACCTGGGGTTGAAGGCCGTGAGAGTGCTCCTTATTTCTGCAAATACGGAACCGATCAACATGCCCATCTTACCCATGGGATTAGGGGCTGTGGCGGCTGCAACACGAAAGGCGGGCCACGAAGTGGAACTTCTTGATCTCATGAGGGTGAATGATACGGGCCCTGCAATAAAGGAAGCCGTAAAGAGATTTCCTCCTCGTGTGATCGGCATTGGGGTGAGGAACATTGATGATCAGAACATGGAAGTCCCTATCTTCTTGTTGGATCAGGTCCAGGAGGTGATTTCTCATTGCAGAAGTTTCTCAAGGGCTCCTATTGTCCTGGGAGGAGCAGGCTACAGCATATTCCCGGAAAGTGCCCTGTCGTATTTGGGTGCTGACATGGGGATTCAGGGTGAGGGGGAGATGGCGTTTCCAGCCCTGCTGGAACGCGTGGAACAGGGAGCAGATCTTTCCAAAGCCGCCGGCCTCTATCTGCCCCGCCTTGGCCTCCAGGGAAAGAGAATGTTTGAAAAAGACCTGGATATATTCCCTTTCCCAGATGTTAGCCTTTGGCCTGCCTATCTTGCCAAGGATCAGGGCCTGTGGGTGCCCATACAGACCAGGAGAGGATGCCCCCTGGATTGCAGCTACTGTTCTACGGCAACCATTGAAGGTCGTATCATCCGCAAATTCAGCCCCCAAAGGGTTATAAATGTCATTACTCGCTATTTTGAGGCTGGATTTGAGAGATTCTTTTTCGTGGACAATACATTTAATATGCCTCGATCGTATGCCAGGGAGATCTGTGGTGCGCTGATCGCCAGGGGAATGGGCATATCCTGGGGATGTATTGTTTACCCTGGTACACTCGATGAAGACTTGGCAAAGGACATGGCGAGAGCGGGTTGCACGCAGGTGAGTGTGGGATTCGAAAGTGGCTGTGACCGAATGCTGAGAAATATGAATAAGAAATTTGGTGTTGAGGCTGTACGCCGGAGTTGTGCAATGCTCGGGGATCAAGGCATTCGCAGGATGGGTTTTTTGCTCCTGGGAGGGCCCGGTGAAACAAGGGAGTCGGTGGAAGAGAGCCTGACCTTTGTTGATTCCCTCCAGCTGGAGGCCGTCAAGATCACGGTCGGCATCAGAATTTACCCGGGCACGCCGCTGGCTGAGACGGCCTTGCGGGAAGGCGTTATTTCGGGGCAGGACGATCTTCTTTTTCCAAGTTTTTATATTCAAAGGGGGCTTGAGGGTTGGTTGCAGGAGACCGTGCGGCGTTGGATGATGGAGCACCCCAATTGGATGACGTAATTGCGGAGAAGGGAGGCGCCCTAAATAAGCAAAGCACAGAGCAAAGTGCCCCGGTGGAATAGGGTCCAGACGTGTCGGGCCCCAGTTGAACAGAAGATAGGTTGAAGATAGCTGATGGCCTCTGGCCATCAATTTACAAGGTGGGGTATCCATTCAACCCCGGTAGGATCTTCCGGACCTACCTCGGTTAAATAGGTTTCACCCCAGTTGTATGACTTCAAGATTCAATGGGGTAAACATGGCGTAAAAGAAGGAGAGAATTATGGCAATCAACAAAAATGTGGCCAAGGTTGAAAGGGTCATTCGAATTATCCTGGGGATAATTCTTATCTTTTGGGGCTTTTCGTTGACTGGCTTTTGGAGGCCGGCATCAATTGTCGTGGGTGTTCTACTATTGGCGACCGCTTTTATTGGATACTGACTCTGAAAATCAGTCCTGCTGAAGGTCTTCAGCAAAAAATAATCAGCTTAGGAAAAGGGGACGCCCAGGTCAAAAGGCGAAATGAGGGAAGTCCTCAAATAAAAAAATAACGGCTTTCCAAAGTTCGCTTTCTTGAGAGACGCACAACTGCGCCATTCAAGAAAGGATTTGTCCCCCAATCAACACCCCCAACTCAGAAAGTCTGGATTTTCTGATAGCACGAATCTGTTGAACACTCCCCCCTTAATATGCCCCTTCCCAGAAGAAAACTTCCTGCACCCAAAATGCCCAATATCCCAAAACCCCAAGTAAAGGTGCCGGTGGCATCTTTTAACAGGCCAAAGAGAAGGGTGAACAGAACGGCCCCCAAATTGGCCAGAAAGTTAACGAATCCGAAAAGGGTGGCCAATGAATCGGCTTTGGTAACGGTGGAAGCCAGATGAAAGAAGGCGCCAAAATTGACGCAGGAGATCCAGGCTGCCAGCAAGGCGAAAGACAACAAGAGGCCCGGTGAAGGCAATGAGAAAAGGCCCCAGAAGATAAGTGTAAGGATGAGTATTGAACCGTTTGCCACGAACAGGGGCGTGAATTTCAGAAGAATAAAGCCACCCGATATTCGCCCCAATCCGCTGATCAGCATGACCAGCATGGCTCCCCATGCGAGCTGTGTGGCTGTTGAATCTATCCAAAATTCCGCCAAGAGGGAGGGAATCCAGTTGCCCAGGCTGATCACGGTTCCCCATGAGAGGGCATGGTAGAGCCCGAGAATCCATGCGGCCCGAATCCGGGCAATCTGCCTCAAGGGCAGAGGTCCGCTGGTGGGTAAGGCTCGTGATTCAAGGTCAAGAGCTATCCAGAGGATCAAGATGGACAAGCAAAATATGCCCGGAATGAGATAGATCCATTGCCAGCTCAAATGAAGGGTTTTTGAAACCAGAAAGTAGGCCAGTACGTTACCGAGAGAGAATATGCCCGCAAAAAATGACTGATACATGCCAACCCGGCCTCCTGGTGCGTGCTGGGCAACAAATTTCATCGTGGTGACAAAGGTTAAACCGGTCCCGATTCCGGTAACCACGCGACTCATGACGGCCAGGGAAAGACTGGGCATGGCTACGGGCAACAGATTTCCAAGGGCCATGAAGGTCAAACCCAGGAGCAGGGTTCGACCGATACCGAACCTGTCTGCGATCAACCCGCCCGGTATCTGCATCAGGGCGTGGGACCATAACAGGGCACTGATAAGAACAGAGATCCCCGTGTAAGTGACCTCGTAGACCGCCATCAAAAGTGTGAGGCCAGGCGGGATATTCATAAAAGTGAGCCCCAGGCCCAGACCTATAAAAAAGGCAAACAATATCCTGACGTTCATGTGCGTAACCTTTTCCGTCTTGATTCCCCAGCATGGGTGTCTAAACAAAGAGAGCCTTTATTGTCAAATGAAATATGAAAACACAGAACTATACAAAAGGGGGCGCCTCAATCAATCCCTGCGTCTGTGATGGGGAAAGTCTAGGTTTGACACTTTCGGTTCGATAGAATAGGAAAAGGCTAATTGACAGAAGTTGCTGAAATATCCGACCAATCATGACGAGGCAGAAACAGAAAACAATGCTTATCCAGGAAGAACTGGAACGCCGTATCCTTCATGGCCTTGTGTGCGAATGGGAAAATGCCCTGGAGACCTTGAACCCACCTGACAAGGAGAAGTTGCGGAAACCCTTCTTCAGTCTACGGAATATGAAAGGGAAATGGGGATATTGGTCCGGTGAAAACAATGAGATATGCCTGAGTCGAGAGCTTGTCCTTGATCATCCATGGCACACTATCTGTGAAATTCTTCTCCATGAAATGGCCCATCAGTATGCCGAGCAAGCCTTAGCTGGCCATGATGAATCCCCCCACGGGCCTAAGTTCAAGAAGGCCTGTCACTTGCTCCGAGCCAATCCCAAGGCCTCAGGGAATTATAAGGCTTTGGATGAACGGATTTTACAATATTCACCAAGCCCTGAGGACAAGATCATGACCAGGGTCAAAAAACTCACGGCCCTGGCACAAAGTCAAAATCAACATGAAGCAGAATCGGCCATGGCCAAGGCCCACCAGCTGATCGCAAAGTATAACATAGATATCTTGGCCCGAGATGAAGATCGGCATTTTGTGAGCATTTTTGTTGGCCATCCAGCCCTGCGGCATTTCAGGGAAGATTATCATCTTGCGGGCCTGTTACAGGATTTTTATTTTGTCTATGGGATCTGGGTGCCGGCCTATGTCCTCAATAAAGGGAAGATGGGAAGTGTATTGGAAATCAGTGGAACTATCCAAAATGTAAGAATAGCCAGCTACGTTCATGATTTTGTCACACGGTTTATTGATTCCCAGTGGCAGAGATACAACAAGAAAAAGGGTCTAAATCGATATCGCAAGACGGATTTTGCCGTGGGAATTGTAAAGGGGTTTCGCTCAAAGCTGAAATTGCAAAATACGGAAAGAAAGAGGCATAAAGGTAAACCGGGGCTAATAAAGATGGAAGACCCATTGCTGCAAGAACATGTGGATTATAGATATCCGTACACCGCGAGTGTAAGGGGCCAGGTGCTGAGAGGACATAAGGATGTGGTGGAAGATGGAATAAGCATTGGTAAGAAGCTGGTCATTTCTAAAGGGATCACCGAGAAGGGGACGAGCAGAAAACTTTTGGTTGGCAAATAAAAGGGAGAGATCTTTAATTAATTAATAGACTCACTTCTTCAGGATTTGGGTTCATCATTAACGAATGACTGTTCATTGTAAATTACCTCAATCAACATTTTTGCCCGTCTTGTGCGGAAGAAAAAAGGAGGATTCATGGGAGAAAAAATCGATTACAAGGAAGACATTGAACGACCTATTGCCGTTTTTGAAACCAGTCTGGGAACTTTCGAAGCGGAACTCTATGCAGAAGAATGCCCGGAAACAGTCTGGAATTTTATTAATCTTGCCGAAGGTAGACAACAGACTGACAGGGGCGGGAATTTCTATGACGGTCTAACTTTTCACCGGGTCATTCAAGGATTTGTCATGCAGGGAGGCTGCCCCCAGGGAACGGGAACAGGCGGTCCGGGATACCGATTCAAAGATGAATTTCATCCCTCCCTGCGACACGACGGCGCAGGAAAGCTTTCCATGGCAAATGCGGGACCGGGAACTAACGGGAGTCAGTTTTTTGTCACCCTTGACGCAACCCCCCATCTGGATGACCGACATTCTGTTTTCGGTACAGTCATTAAGGGGATGGATGTGGTGAAAAAAATCGGTGCCATTGAGACAGATAGTGTTGATAAGCCGTTGGAACCGGTGGTGATCAATAAAGTGACGATTAAACGGTAATCCTTTCGCC
>DAOVAK010000046.1 GCA_030671095.1 Deltaproteobacteria bacterium
GACCATGATGGCTTCAAGCACCTGTTTTGCCTTCATCAGGTCCTGGTCGTACCGAATGCCCACGTTAAGCTTAATCCGACGGCTGGGTGAAAAATGGTAGTTTAGAACGATGTCTTTGATAATCATGTGATTGGGGACGAAGAAGGTCTTTCCGTCGAAGGTTCTCAGGCGAGTATTAATTAATGATGTGCTTTCCACTTTTCCCAGGAGATTGCCCGCTTTGACCGTCTGCCCCACCTTAAAAGGGAGAGACGGAATCAAAGGTCGAAAAACAATGATCACCGCAATGACGGCTAGGGTCAACGCTATTATGATGCGACGGATGACAATGGTATCCATACCCACATGATGCAAAGATAACGCGACCACATATACGATGATTAAGAGGGAGGTGATATTGGCCACAGTGGCGACCGTGGACTCCTTGGAAATGAATCTTCGAAGGATAATTTTGAAGTACCTGTGGATTAGTTTCGCTACGATGAGCCCCGCCACCAGCATGGCCAAAGAGAGCAGTAGATCGAACCCATACAGTTCTACCACATCCTGGAATTTCGCTAACTCTAATAGATCCTTTTCCATTTCTAACCTCCCCATAAGAATGAAACGTGGAGTTGGCAGAGACGGTCTTTTTACTTGCAAAAGCTAAAAATCCCGCTCAAAAAACCAAATTTTGTATTTGGAGTGATGGAGTGCCGGGAGTTCTTTTATCTTTCAATCCTCCAATTCAGCCGTCGTAGCCAGCCTACTCCGCCGCAGCGGCTGCGAAGGCCGGGTTAGGCTACTATGGCGAAGTCGGCCACTCCGTTACTACTCTCCATACCTTTGACGCAAAGTAGCGTTTCTATTACTGCGCGCGCAGAAAAAGATATCTGACGACACAGTTAAGAGAATTTAGACCCGCATGTCAAATAAAAAGCTCAGAAATATCTGGTGTAGCAAAAGCTGGGCTTTCGATGGAGTATTAGGCGGGTGGAAGTATAAATAACGTTTCTCAGTCTGTTGTCACGGCACCTCTGTAAGGCTGGGATACGGCGATCTTAATCAAATGTCCTTGCCTCAAAGGTTGATCCGCACTGATCCCGTTCACCACTGCCGTGGTTTTCACGTCCCACACGTTCTTTGTCCGGGTTGAGAGCTGGGCAAGGGTCTCGTTATCTTGCGCCGAAGCGATGCGTAAACGGGTTTCCCTGATCGATGTGCGTTCCTCATAGGTCAGAGGACGGAAACTCTGTGCCACTTCCAGGACGGTTGATCGGTGATGTTCAAGGGCCATACCAAAGAAATGGTAGATCAACCCATGGTAGGCTAAGTGGATAAAAAGCAAGTCCACCGGCTCTCTGCCACTCCTATCCGTATAGGTAACGAGGTGCGCCGGGAGCTTTCCAATCTGGATGTGTTCTGAGGCTGTTGGCCTGACGCCATGTTCCTTGTACATGGCTCCAGTCAATGCCTCCGCCGCCTTGGCGGGATCCCTGCCTTGACCAATTATGCCAAGGGCAAGTAAGGCGTCCCCTTTTGGGGCAACGGCAATGACAGCCTGACGCGTGTTCACGGTTTTCCAACCCTCAGAGAAAGTGATTGTGAAATCCAAATCGGGATGGAGAAACTGAGATCCATCAAAAACCCCCTCTGCCGGGTTCACCCCTATCAACAATCCTTCCAGTTGATGCAAGTAGTCGGCTGAACCGGGAACCACTCCCGGTTCGCGGGTCCATTTAATCTTTCCGGCTTGTCTGGTGACCCGTTCCACACGGTCAGGCGTGGATGGATGGGTGTCAAAAAAACCGGGCATCCTCTTTTCCCCGGTCCTAAGATCAAGGAAGAGTTGGAGCCGAACCAATACGGGCGCTAATGCCCGAGGGTCATAACCCGCCGAAGCCGAGAGCTCCTGGCCCAACTGATCGGCCTCGTATTCGTCGGCCTGGCTGTGTTGGGCGATATATGCCGCACCAAGTATATTTATCGGTGCGTTTATCAGGTTGCCCAGATCCTTACTGATTATCCCTCCCACAATCCTGCCGGGTATGCTTAGTATGGCCGGCAACGTTGCATTGGCCATTTGTCGGGCAGCATGGCGGCGGGTAACATGGATCATCTCGTGGCCTATTATGTTACCCAACTCGTCTTCGTTATTTGTCAACATAAGCATACCACGTGTAATATAGATCCACCCACCGGGCGCGGCAAAAGCGTTCGGCTCGTACTGGTCCACGATGTGAAAAGAGTACTGGAAACGCTGATCCGTTTCGACACGTACGAGACGCTCCCCGACGCTGTTTAGATAGCTCGGGGCCGTGCTGTCTTTGACAATGCCTAGCTCTGTATCAATCTGTTGGGCCAGCTTCAGGCCGATTTCCCGATCCTTCTCAACAGGCTGGAGGGCCATCTCACCCGGACCAAGCGCGCAACTGGAGACGAAAATGGCCACTCCCAACAACATCAGAAAACAGATGCAAGGCCGTCTGCGCATTTGCCTAACCATAATTCTTGCCTCCTTAACTTACTGAACGATCCAGATGGATAGCCCAGCAGAGTGATGCAGAATCTTTCTGGTAACGGTGCCGAATACGAAGGCCTTGAGGCCTGAGATACCTCGCCGTCCCAAGACAATTGTTCCGTATCCCTTGCTCCGAGCCTCCTTAAGAATATCGTCCGCAGGACTTCGGCTCCCATCCACCACTCTGGTAGTTACCTGTTCCTCAGAGAGTCCCGCCTCAAAAAGCATCTCCCTGGCCTTTTCCATGTATGGTACAATCCGCTTTCCAGCCTTTTCCTTGTAAAGCCGCTGAATATCCGACGCGTCCTCTAAAACTTCGATAGGGACGTATCGGGTCAAATGCCTCATGGTATGAAGAATGGTTATGTGGCAATCTGTTCCAGAAAGCATGAACCCGGCATGATCCACGGCCCTAAGGGCATTGTCAGAACTATCTACACAGACCAGTACTTTTTTTGAATCGACTGCACCTCCCACGATCCATACGGGGCACTCGGTGCAATGCTCCACAAGGCTCTCCGAGACTCTGCCCATGAAAAAGGTTTCCAGATCGCTTTGGCCCCTCCGTGTGATGAGGACCGCATCCACTATTTTCCGGTCTGCCCAGTTGGAGACATCTTGGGCGATTCCCTTCTCCTTTTTTCGAAAAATGGCCTCGATACGCTTTTCACTAAAACCCTTCTCTATGAGCGCATTCCTGGCTTCTCTTAAAAGCCGCTCGGCCTTATTCGCAAGTTTCTTATCTCCTGATGCCATCTGGGCGTAAGTCTGCTTATCGATGGTTTTATCGTCAATTAGAATGGGTGGGAAAGAGGGCATGATATAGATGAGAGTCAGATTTAGGTTGTGCTCATAGCCGAACATCTGTTCAACATAATCCAATGACTTCAGCGCATTTTTGGAGCCGTCTAAGGGTATAACAATCTTTTTGGTCAGTTCTTCCATGGTGTTTCTCCTCCTATCCAGGCCAGCAATTGGTCAATTAGTTTTGCCCTGTATTTCTCTGTTTATAAAACCGAGCAGATTATGGCCCAAACGGTTGGAAGGATGCTTGGCTATCATCTGCTCGGCAATGGACTTTGCTTCCTGGTATTTGCCCCGCTTTACATAGAACTGCGCAAGGGCATTAAGGAAGTCCAAGTTGTCGGGCTCGAGCTCCAGGGCCCTCAGAAGGGCAGCCTTGGCTTCCAGATCCTTGTGCAGGAAGTCAAGGAGTAGGCCCAGGTTATAGTGAACGCGAGCGCGGTTCGGCAGTCCTCTGGCGGCCATGGAAAGGTAGAGGGAGGCTTCCTCGTATTTTTTTCGCTCTGCAAGCAGCAACCCTAAGGAGTATTGCACCTCGTGGAGCCGGGGCTGAGCTTGGACAACTTCTCGCAGCAGCCGTTCAGCCTCGCTGTTCTTGCCCATCCGGTTATATACCATGGCCAGATTGACCTTGGCCGGATAGAACTGATCATCAATCCGAATGGCTGCCTGATACGCTTTGACGGCCTTTTCCAGTTGCCCCACATTCGTGTACATGTTGCCCAGATTATGCTGAGAAGCCGGAAAATCGGCCGTGTATTCCATGGCCTGACGGTATTCGTTCAACTCAGTCTCATATCTCTTGGCCTGCTTTCCGGTGAACTGTCCATGTGGGAGAAGCGTCAGCTTGTTGCCTGCCTCGATTCGGACTGCCTTCACAGGATCATACAGCAACGGAGCAATGAGTCGGATGCGTTTTTGAGGGGGCAAGGCGTGCAAGTTGCGGATCGCTGTCTCACGCATGAGTGGCTCCTCGTCGGACAACGCCCGCTCGTAGGCCTTCGCAATCTCCTCACCAGAATAGGATCCAAGGAGAAATAGGGCGGTAGCCCTGACAATCACGGGGAAAAGCCGGTCATCCGATAACCGGATCAGGTCTTTTCGGGCCTCGGGCAGTCCTTTGCGTCCTGCATCGAGGGTGGTTCCGTAATGGGGCTTATATTTGGTCCCATACCATTTCGTGATGTGGTCGACTGACCATTTGTTTTCTTTGTCTATGTGGCAACGGTTGCAGGCGTTCGGTGTACCGATAGTGATGCTCAAATCCGGCCTTGGCACCCGGAAGCTGTGATCCGGCCGGTAGTCAATGCCCATATAATTGCGCCCGGGCATGTGGCATTCCATGCACTCAGCGCCCGTTCCCACATCAAAAAGGATCTTGCCCTCAGCGGACTTTATGGGCTCCCCCTTCTCCCCTTTTTTCTTGTGGAAGTGATGATCACGGGTGTCATAGATATCCCCTCTGTGGCACTGGAGGCAAAGATCGTTGCCCTCCTTAATGCGTTTTATACTGTGCACATCGTGGCAGTCAGTGCATCGCACATCGCGATCGTGCATCTTGCTCTGGATAAATGAACCGTACACATAGACTTCCTCGAGAATCTGCCCGTCGGCAAAGTACATCCCCTCACTGAGTAGCTGGGGCACCGCATAATCTAGCAGGATCTTTATATCATGGGTGTTATCCCCCAATGACATGCGGCGTGAGTGACAGGGGGCGCAGAGTTCCACCTGCTGCCGGGAGTTCATGCCAGCCGTACGAACCACCAGTTCATAGTTGGCTGAGTGCGGCCGGCCCATTGCCGGAAGCTCCGCCCATTTCACATGCAGGGAACCAGGCCCGTGGCAGGCCTCACAGCCCACATCGATGTCCGACCAGGTGGTCTGATAGGTGTCTGTTTCCAGGTTGTAGTTTTTTTTGAGATTGGTGGAATGGCACTCCGCACACATGCCGTTCCAGTTTTGACCAGCGTTGGTCCAGTAGAGCCAGTCCCTTGGGTCGAGCGGGGCATCCGGGTAGAGGTGGTACCACCTCTTTTCTCGATCATCCCAGGCAATGGGAAAGCACTGAAAACGCCCGCCAGGGAAAGGCACCAGATATTGTTGTAAAGGATAGAAGCCAAAGGTATATGCAATTTCATAGTCCCCCATCTCGCCCTTCGGTCCCTGGGTGTGGACATAAAACCTCCCGTCTTTGCGAAAGAAGCGGGAAACGACGCCGAAGTGCTCAAAGGTGGTGTTGTTGAAGTCGCCCAATACGGTCTCAGGGGTTGCGAAATCCATGGCCCTGTCATGGTGGGAATCTTTCCATTTCTCGTATTCCTGTTTGTGGCACGACTTGCAGTTTTTGCTGCCGACGAACGTGGCACCAGGTGTTGCTTCAGAACGGTCTTTGGTGCGACCACTGTATTTGACTTTCAAAAGATAGAGCGGCGGAGACAACACAATAACCAGTGTGGCTACAATGCCTATGATTTTCCAGCGTGTCATGGAATTCATGATTGAAGATACCAAATGTGCTGAAGAAAACATTTCACTAAAAGCAGTAAATCAGTAAATTCCCCTTAGCGGCCAGGTTCTATACGCGACGACATAAGTACTTGCGCATAAGTGCATATCTACCTGTCATTCCCGCGAAAGCGGGAATCCAGATCGCGCTGTACGTGCCGGTATGGAGAGTGGATGCCCGCCGTCGCGGGCATGACGCGGGCGTGGCCTATGCGCAAAGACTTATCGCCGAGTGTATAGTTTAGGGTTTCAAGCATCTTTTGGATAGGTCACCTGTTCGGCTCGAAATTCAGTGCGTCTAATCCTTCGGCCCGTATTGACTTTTACGATGTTGTTTTCAATGGAGATCGCATAAAGGTCAAGGGCCCGAGGAGCTGGTGTATTTATCACATTGCCCCTAATATCAAAGGCAGATGAATGACAGGGACAAACAAATTTCCTATCCTCTTCCATCCAGGGAACGGTGCAACCAAGATGAGTACACTTGCGGGACAGGGCCAGAAAGCCCCCGTCTTCAAGCCGGCAAAGATAAAAGTGTCCCATGGGGAATGCGGTCACCGTGTTTAACGCAAACGCGTCAACCTGACCGGCCGCAATAATGTCGCCAAAACCTCCTTCTGCCGTACGGGGTTTGCGTGGCCAAAAGAAAGCAATTATGACCCCTATGAATTCCGCCAGCGCAACGATCCCCAAACCCATCCAAAGCTTTGTTAAGAAACTTCGGCGAGAAAATTGGGTAGAGCCTGGGCTTCTTTTCTCGATTTTTTGCATATCAACCTTTAAATCTAATAGGCACGAAGTTTCTTAAGAAATCCGAAATTCGAAGCACGAAATCCGAAACAAATCCGAAATTCAAATGTTCAAATATCTCAAACTCTATTTACTTGGTTCCTAAAATTCCCCGAAGATGGAACGAAATACAAACATTCGTTGGCCTCGAGGCGGACACAGCTCATTACCACGGCCACGTCAGTTTCATGCCTTCACCCCGAAACAGGGCGCAGGTTACTGTCATTACAACGAACGCAACCATGAGCATGACAAATACGGCCTGCACCGATTCATTTCTCATTGCAGTAAATCTTTTCCGAACCAACAAATAAAATACGATAACCGCCACCAGTAAAAGAAATGTTGGTAGCAGACCATGACTGACCGCTGGACTCACCCCAGATGATCCGGCATTGATGTGCACAACGAACTCATCAAGGATGATGATGGTTGGTGTGAGAACCAGAGCGACCACTGCCCCTAAAACGGCCGTCCGCTGGCCCACCCTAGAAACAAACCAGACACCGGTGGCATTGGTTTGATAGGGCAGGTAGGGTAAAATCATCAGCCCCAAGAGCACAATGGCTGGTATGATAAAAACGGCGAAGAGGGGATGGATATGTAATAACATCTCTTGGATTCCGGCAAAATACCAGGGGGCTTTAGTAGGGTTCGGGCTCATGCCAGGATTTGCATGGTCTGCCAAGGAGACATCAAAGAATATGGAAAATACGAAGATGAAGGCGATCAAGACCAGTGCAACAGCCAGCTCACGAAAGACCAGGTTGGGAATGGTGTAGACATAATTAGGCTCCATCTCTTGCCCTTCATCTCTACTCTTTGGAATAACAACGCCTCCAGCCCTACGGACATGCCAAAAGTGAAATGCCATGAAAAGGATGAGGCAGAATGGGATGATGGATGTGTGAAGGGTAAAGAAGATGAGTAGTGTAGTTGATCCAACTTCTGATCCACCCCTAATCGCTTTTTGCAGCCACATGCCCAGTCCTGGTATGTATTCAAACATGCCCGTGCAGATGGTGACGGCCCAGAAAGCCAACTGGTCCCAGGGCAGCAGGTACCCGGTGAAGTTTGAGGCGAGGACAAGGAACAAGAGGCACGAGCCAAGGATCCAGTTGAACTGGCGGGGTCTGTAAAAGGCTCCAGTGAAATAAACCCTCAATAAGTGTAAAAAGACGACAATAACGAGTACATTCGCGCTCCAGTAATGGATATTTCGAATGTATTGTCCAAACACCACATCATTTTGGAGGATCAAGATTGACTCGTATGCCTTGCCGGGGGAGGGCTCATAGACAAGCATCAGAAGAATACCGGTAGCGATCTGGAGCAACACGAGCAGAACGGCCATACCGCCGAGACCCCAGGTGAGCGTGAATTTCAGGGTTTGTTCAGGAACGGTCCGCGGATGAATATGTAAGATCAGATTATCGAATACGCCCTGCCTGGGTCCGTGTCGGTCCCCTTTCGCTTTGGCGATGGGTTCTTCTTTTTTAGATGCAGGTGTATTCATAGCACTCGGTTATGCCTCGGTTTCTCGGTGATTGTGCGAGTGGTCGGACTGGCACGAAAAGGGCCCAAAGGTGTGAAGTGATGAAAAGCCGTGCGCAGCCCATACTGCGTGTAGCGTTTAGGCAAGCAATGGGATAGAAGATGGACGTCCCTATGGCAAACGACCATACAAGTCCAGATCGAATACCATATCCTCCTATCTTACTCCCAACAGCAGCAACCAGGCAGCCCCACCAATCAAGATAATGTTTCCGGGAATAGGGGATTTCACGGATCCTATTTTCCTGCCGTTATTATTAAATACATTCCCTTCGTCATCCACTGAACCAACCAATGTACCGACCCGATTGAATACCTTTCCACTGGCTTCAACTTTTCCGACAGCATTCTTGGAGATATTGTATATAGTGCCCCTGTCATCAACCGATCCGATAAGTCTTCCTAAGCGATTATATACGTTGCCTTGATCTTCGACCGAACCAATAGGTGTGCCCACAGGGTTAAATACATTTAATTCAGGCTTTTCCTTTTCATCGCTTTTTGCGAATACCCGCCCGTTAAAGTGCGGCACCAGTGTGAGTGAAATGATGCAAATAACGCCTATTAGCAGGCTGAGATAGAGCACCAGGTTCCTGTTTTTCTTCATATTAAACCAATGCATGCCGGTTCCTCCTTCATTTATCTTTTTCCTGTTATCACTTGTTCCCAAGAGCCTGATTTGCCATAGTCGAGGGAGCGAAAAATGGCCTGGCTCGAAGCAGCATATACATATTTGCCATCCGCACTGCAGAATAGGGCAACGCCATTTCCTCTAAAATCCAGTTGTTGCATAAAGTCGCGAGCCGCAACCTCGGGCGAAAACAGAGATGATAGCCGCTCGTTGAACAAATTGCACAGAAGAAGGACAGCAATAAAAACTAACAGCACCTTGATTAGTTTATCTTTCGCCATTGTCAATACCTCCCTTGAATTAAAATATTGAGGAACTACACTTCTCAGCCGAAGGTTCTCTGTACCCAAAAGCTGGTCGGTTCATGTAAGCAATTATTTCTTCCTCATAAACACCACATCAAAGGTCTGACCGACGGTCGGTTGGTGGTAGAGGCCCGCGAGAACATCGTGTTTTGCGTTGTATCTCAAGGCATACGTCGCCCCGGGATATCCAACGTCTCTTAGCTCGATAAAAATTTGGATTTCCCCGTCTTTTTGGGTTACCCGCGCCTGTGAGACATGGATCGGGCGGGGATTAAAATAGGCGGCCTGCAATGTCCCGTCAACATCGACTTTGCGAATGTCGATGACGTAACCACCATCCGGCCGAACCCATCGGCCAACAAGCTTTCGCAGATTTTCAGGCGTAGCAGTGGGAGCATTTGATCTATTGGAGGGGCCTGTCGCAGAGATCCCCGGCTTTTTATCTGTTTCACTTGGGTATTTGTTGAAAAGCACCAACACCCCTGCAATGGCAACCCCAGCACAAACTATGATAAGCAAAAGTGTGGGAAAGTTTCGCCGCTTGCGGCTTGACGCTTTACCCGTATGGCTTCGTTTTTTAGATTTTTTTGAACCCATTGTAAGAAAAGGGGGACGCTGGTAAAAAAATAAGAAACTCATTCGATCAACTGATAGCAATTCTCATGGGCAATGGTCTCGCCCCTTTCCACAGAGAAACCAACGGCTGGGGGGCTCATTTCCAATCGTCTCGCCAGTTCTCTCACCGACATACCTGCCTCTCTGACAGACCAAAAGCAAAGAAGACTCCGTGCCTGAACTTTGCGTTTTTGCTTACCCCTTGAAAAAACCTCTTGTTTTTCCATTCCGTAGATTTCGGCAACTCTTTTGGCAATCCCATCCAAGTCATAACCTCGCCGCTTCAGTTCGTATCGGCGCTCGTATCTTTCATTGGCCTGGGAAAGCACTGCGTCGACAAACTCCGAATCCCCCAAAATCCGCTCATCACTCATCATATGCGCTTGACCCTTTTGTCTCAGCTCCTTCACTTCCGACCACCCGCCAAGACTACGAATCAATCCGCCGCCGCTCAGCTCATCCCGTCGACCCTGCGTCATTCCCGCCTCCACAAAACCCAGATAGGCCTTTTTAGCGCGATTAACTGTTTTTCCAAAATAACCAAGAACATAGTCCACATCCTGCCACGGCCTCTTCTTTCTACCGATCAATACACTATGCCCACTATATGGATAATTATTCAATTCTTTGATACCGGGGACAACGCCCGCCCGTACTGGATTCAGATGAATATAACGGACAAGCTCCTTGAGGTAGACCTCTTCCTGGCAGACAATGGATTTGTAACGATTTTGAAATAGTTGGCCCTGGCGGTGGTGTCGGCGGTTAAAACTGACTGCGTAACCTGTGAGGAGTCTTCGCATTAATGTGGCAAGGGGTACTAGGCCAGTTCGAAAAAGGAAATGGGCATGATTCGGGATCAATACCCAAGCGTAACAGGCTGTTTTGGTGTGGGGGAGGAGTTTTGCAAGGCGTTGAAGGAAATCCTCGCGATCCTTATCATTTAGGAATACATTGCGACGCTCTATGCCCCGAATCATGATGTGATGCAAAACACCGGGTGCGTCAAGT
>DAOVAK010000839.1 GCA_030671095.1 Deltaproteobacteria bacterium
AAAGATCCGATCTACCGTTTTTTGGTCCAGATGTGGTGCCGGTTCAGCCTCCAATTGGTTCATATAGACCAGGGCGTTCTCCAGGACCTTGTCTTCCAGACCCTTGGCCTCAAAGCGATAGGGATCTGAGATGTCACCGGCATGCATTGCCTTGCGGGCATGCCGTGCATACAGCCGATAAGGGGATGCCATGACCTTCTTTACCATTTTGAGGGTATCATCTACTGCGGAACCGTCCACTTTGGGCGCTCGAAGACAGTGTTTGATTTTCCCAATTTGCTCATTGTCGAGCACCGCCTGCAACGGACAGAAGCTATTGGTCCGGTCAAGGAGTCCGAACGCGTAGTGGATATACTGAGCGCCGCTCAGGGCAATATACAGATGGGTAAACAGCTTTTCATAAATAGCTTGCATGCCCGGAATCTTGGCATCTCCGACCCCTGCGGAAGAATAGCTGGGCACGTCATAAAAGCGCGCCATTTGCACACAATCTATATTATATTGATTGAATTCGGGACAGCCATACAGGTCGTGTAGGTCGTCAAGCCGTGCCCGCACAGGCACGCTTCCATACAGTACGGGGCTCCCCGGTTTGATCAATTGGGTTAGGGTAATGCCGACTAGAATCTCTGCGTTGATCTGGGCCACCATGCCGGCTTCCTGAATAGGAGCCGAAGATCCCCCTTGGGGAGAAGAGGAAATGACCACAGGGAGACCGGCATCCACAATGCCAAAAACCTTCTCGACTGTTTCGTCCACCATCTGAAGGGGGCTTTTAAAAACACAGGCAATGAATGAAATGATGGGATTCATCCTCAACTCTTCAGGCCCGCCAGCAATGATCTCAGCCATCCGGACAACATCACCGAGTCTGTCCAGACTTGTGAGTCCTGCTTGTACATGCTTGGTAATGTTGTTCAGGCTTGCAAAGAATTTGTTCACATCGTGATTGTCTGACGTCACATCCGGGTCCTGGATATTCAATGGCCGGATGAAGAAATCAAGATGGTCCAGTCGTTCACACAGTTTGGCAGCTCGGCAAAGGAGCGTTGAATTCCCCCTGACCTCCGTAAAACTAGGAATCTGGCGTTTCAATTGAGGCTCTTCAACGCTCACAAATTCCCTCATTTGGGTTTCGATCCACACATTGGCCTCCGAGCCGGAACCGAAATACACACGGGGCACTTGGGCATCGAGAACCAGCTTGTTTTGCGGATTTCTTGCCCCCATGACAATCCGGGAAGGTGCTTGAGCCACGGCTTCGGTAACGAGACCTGGAGGAAAGCTGACACGCCAACACACACCCTGTGTCTGAGGCTCCTCGGAAACAGAAGCTCCGTGAGCCTTAAAGAGGTCGGCCGCCCGTTCGTTGTAACACCAGACTCCGGGATCAGCCAATATCTGCAAAGAAGCACTATTCAGCTGTTCGATCTGCTCCTGGTTCAAGCGTTCATACGGCTTGACCAGCACCCCTTCACGAAATGATTCGTTCACTTGATTC
>DAOVAK010000211.1 GCA_030671095.1 Deltaproteobacteria bacterium
TCAAATCTGGTTACTGAAAAGGAGATCAAAGAGGCATCAGTATTGAGAAAGGGAAGGCCCACCCCGGCGGACCAGAGAGATGGCATGAAACACGCATGGTTGGGATCAATGGAAAGAATGAATCAAATGACGCTCCAGGAAAAGAGGGAATTGTTGGAGAGCATGTTTCCAGGGAAGGATGCACAGGGGCGGAAATACGGTGTTTATCTTAGGAAAGATCCGAAGGGCTGGCAATATGAAATATATGGTGATTACAAAGGCATGAGAGGATACATCCTGAACAAGTCTAAGAAGGTAGACAATCCCTCCTCAGATCCTATCAATGGATTAGATCTTCAGACCATTGGTTTTTACCACGTTCAGGTTTAGTCCCAGCTCCTTTCTGTCAAATCCCATGGCCAAACCGAGAAGCTGAGATAGGTAGAGTACCGGCAATTTATAGCTTTCACCAAATTCTGATTCGATGCTCTTTTGATTATCATCGTACATGACGGAACAGAAAGGGCAGACGAGACACATGGCATTTGCCCCTGCATCCGCAATATCATCCAGTTTTTCTTTGGCAACAGACATAGCCGTTTTTTCATCCACCGGCAGAACGGGCCCACCGCAGCATCTCTTCTTCCCCGCATACTCAACGACGCTTGCCCCTGTCAGGGCAACCAGGGCATCGAGGGTCCGGGGATCTTCCACTTCCTCAAAGTGATCAAAGACCTCCGAGGGTTTGAGGTAATGACATCCATAATGGACGGCAATACGCAAATCACTGAGGCTTTTGGAAAAATGCCTCTTTATCTCCTCCAGGCCTATTTCTTCATATAGAATACGGGCAAAGTGTCTCACTTTTACTCGGCCATCGTATCGGAGACCCACCCTGGACAACGCTTCGTTTACTTCATTTTTTGTATCTTCTTCCGCTGCCAGCTGATACTCCACCTCCGCCAGGGCCGATGTGCAGGAGCTGCATAGCGTGCACAGATCTAAATTCCTTTCCTTCGCGAGAGCCAGATTGTAGGCCCCCAGGATGAGTGATGACCTGTGATCCGAGCTCTTGATGGGGAACCCGCAACAGATAAAACTATCCAGATCAACCAGCTCAATCCCCAGCTTATCAGCCACTTCTCTCGCAGAGATTTCGTAGTTCCTGGATCTAGCGGGAATAGTACATCCTAAAAAGAGAGCGTATCTCATAGCTTAGTTCCCAGATGTTCGTTGTGTGTTGATAGCGGGTTCGTGATTCAATCTCCCGAACGTTAGCTCTGAATTCAGGAGTAATGGAGTAATGGAGTACTGGAGTGATGCATGATTTGTTACCATAAATCAAATTTTTGTACACAGCATTCAAATGCATTGTTCGAAAGTCTCCATCTCTTATGTGAACGGAAGTTGTTCCTTCACATTCCCCATTACTCCACTACTCCATCACTCCAATCACTTTATTCTTCCGACAAGAGGTCCTTCACCACCTTACACGACGTGGGTAAGACGGGTAGATTGATCTTCTTCCGTTTCTTGTTGTCAAAATCATCAAGAGGATAGATGCGACCATGGGCCTTAATGAGATCCAACTGGGCCCTGACGCCTGTGGGGGCATGCCCCTCTTTTACGGCCATGTTTTTCAAAAGGGTCATAATTTCCGTAATCCTCACCCCCTGGGGGCATCTTTCCTGGCACGCATAACAACTCGAGCATAGCCAAATGAAGTCGCTACCCAGGACCTCCTTCTTGAGTCCATAAAGGGCCAGGCGGATGATTCGGAGCGGATTAAATCTTTCGTTTACAGCGGTGATAGGGCAGCTTGCCGTGCACGTGCGGCAAGTGAAACAGGCCATGATCTTTTCACCGCCCGGCTGTTTGGCCAATTCATATTTGAAATTGGGGTCTGTGTTTTCAAGATTGATATCAGCCATGAAGTAACCTCACTTCGTGTCCCCACAGATTTATTCTACATGTTTGCCTTTCGTCAATAAACGCCCAGAGATGTCCTTAACGGTCCTTTCCCAACTCCCGTATAACATGCTCCGCTTTTGTTGCTATTCTAGAGAATTCCCAACCCATACCGGGTGCGCAGCTTTCAAAGAAAAGGCGCTCCTTTTCCAGGCCGACTTCTCCAAGGGCCTCCGCAATAATCTCTATCCGCTTTTTCGCCAGTCTGTTCCCCCTCACGGAACTGCAACTCTCATCGTGACATCCAATTATCATCACGCCATCCGCACCGGATTCTAAAGCCTTCAACAAGTAATGCTGATCCACTCTTCCTGCACATGGGACCCTGACTATCTCAAGACCATTTGGCAATGGAAGCCCATATAAGGAGGCCATTCGGGCAGAATCGAATGCCGAATTCTCACAGCAAAACGCGACAAGGGAAACATTGTCCCCCTTATTATGACCAGGTCGGTTCTGCACCGCATTCTCAATCTCCCATATTATCTCATTATCCGTAAAGTGCGCAATCTGAATGGCATCCATGGGACAAGCGGCCGCACAGATACCACAGGCCTTGCAAGCCAGTTCATGGAATACTGGCTTCACCTCATAGTAGGATATGGCAAGGTGAGGACAGGAACGATAACAGGTTAGGCATTTGCCGCATTTTGCCTCATCAAACAGTAATCGCTTATCAGCAGCAACGGGCCCCCCTTTCCCCAAGAACTGGTGAATGTCCATCGCTGCGGCCTTTGCTTCTTCAATACCCTCTTCGAGTGAGGCAGGGCCCTTTGCAGAATCTACCACCCAAATTCCATGACGATTGGTATGAATCGGCTGATTATAGATGTTTTCACCCTGGAAAAAGCCACTTCGGTCTGCCGTTATGCCCAATATGTTCGCAAGATGCATCATCTCTTTCGGGGCCTTGTAAGCCTCCTCCAGAATCAAGCAGTCCGGAAAGATGGTTACTTTTTCCTCAAGTTCCTGGTCGTAATAGGAGACTGTGAGCTTATTCCTCCCCGTTTCGATCTCCGGCTTGATTCCCGTCAATTTGACAAAAAGAACACCCACTTCCCTCGCCCTGTGGGTGAGTCTTTCAAGGCCATAATCAGCCACTTGAAATTGGTCCACAAGGAAAATGACCGTGTTTTTTCCTTCTGACACCAGCTTTGCGGCCGCCTCGATTGCCCTCTTTTGAGAAAATGGGTTGGAGTGATGGGTAAATCCGCAGAGGAAAACGACCGTCCTGACAGAATCACCAGAAAAAAAGGGGTCATCCGCAGAAGAGGAGAGTATGGATTCCACCCATGACAGGTCCTTTATCTTCTCGGACTCATCCACTCCCCAGGACTCGAAATTGGCCATAGGAAATGGCTCGTTGGACAGCATGACGGCGCCTACCACTTTGCTTGTTCTGGCCTCGTCATTTCCTGTTAACCTCACCTGAAAGTTCCCGGGTGAGCCTTGAAATTCGAGGATCTCTGTGGGCGCCATAATTTCAATCCTCGGATCACCTTTTAAGTCCTCTATCAGAGAACCAAGTTCAGAAAGACGATCATCCGGGCTACCCCATAGATGTGTATTACCAGCAATGCTTGCGGCTTGGTTGCATAGTAGGACCTCGTGACCGATTTTGGCCAGTTCCAGAGCGGCCAAATGCGCAACCGGACCAGAGCCCACCACCAGCACTCTGGGAGAAAGATTCATGTCCACTATTTCCAGATTCTCTTTTGCATGCTGCCTGTTCATTTCTATCCGCCGTTTGTCACCCATAATGGTGCTGAATTAATTTATTGAGACCAAATCTTTTACTGATCTATAACAACTCCCAAATATCTGGCCATTTCCAGGGCCGCCCTTTTCCCATGGGTGATGGATTCAGAGATATTCATGGGGCCTTCTGCACTCCCGGCCACAAAAATTCCCTTGTTTTGCGCTTGCTTCGGCGCAGTCAAGAACCCGTCCTTGTTAAGAGAAAGTCCGAGCATATCTTTAAAAAAACGATGCGAAGCAGAAGGCGTTATGCCGACAGAGAGAACGACCATATCAAAATCATCTGTAATCGTTCTCCGGGGCTCTTCATCATAAAAGCTTAAGGAGATGGTGTCATTGTCCGCTGGATAAAAATCTCCTGGAAGGCCCCTTATGAGGCGAATACTATTTCTGGCCTCCTCGTAATATCGCTCAAAGTCTTTACCGAAATTCTGAATGTCCATGTAAAACAGAGTTATCTGGATTTGGGGATGGTAATGGATGATTCTCAGGGCCATCCTTAGGGCATAACCGCAACAGACCCTTGAACAGTAATCATGGTTTAGATGGGGGTCGCGGCTCCCCACGCACTGGATAAACGCTATGCTTTTTGGGGGAGCGTTGTCTGAGGGTCTATAAACGTCCCCTTGAAGGCGAAGCACCCTTTCCAGATCCATTTCTGTGACCATATTCTCGAACTGCTGGAAATTGAATCTATTGATTTCTCTTGGATCAAAAGGCTCATACCCTGTTGCCAACAAAACGCCATCCACCTGACGACTACATATTTCCTCTTTTTCGTCAAAAGTGATCGCTCCCTCAGGGCAAACGGATTGACAAGACCGTTTCTCCTTCTCCTGGAGATTTGTGCATTTGAAGGGATCAATGGCATAAAAGGGATGAAGATGAGGAGAGGGGGCCGTAATAATGGCACCCTCTGGACACTTTTCGTAACAGAGCCCGCAGTCCGTGCATTTTTCAGAATCGATGAATCTTGGCCCAGATCGGAAGGATACCTGGAACATCTTCCCATTTCGTTCTATGGCCTCAACCTCTGTTCGCAATTTCACCTCAAATCCACTGTCTCTGGAAGTCTCCTTCAGTCTAGCCTGAACCAGGCAGTAGTTACATTTGGCACATTTGTCTGTTGCTTTACAGGTGAAGTTGGCAGCATGACCCCCAATAAATGGCCTCCTCTCTATCAGAAGCACGTGAACCCCCATCTGGGCCAGCTCCTGGGCTGCTGTCAGGCCCGCAATTCCTGCGCCTATAACGAGAACCTGTCTCTTATTTGCCATTGTTTTTGGGTTTCTTGCTCTAAGAAGATAGTCCTGACATTCGTCCATATCCAGGTCCCGCAGGATTGGAAACACTCCTGGCAGGGGGACAAGGATTTCGGCATGGACGCGTATTTGTGGCCGGCATTCTTAGGGTCAATTGACTATATCGTAATGATACTCTGGCCACATTTCAACTGCAAAAACGGAAAGGGAATCTTATTCCTGTGACCCCGGTATGCCCGTTCATGCTCATGGGGCAAAAGGGCCCAAGTTTTGAGTATCGCTCATAAGTGTTGGCATTTGATGTTTGTATTCGGAGGCAATGCGTGTCTCCGAAAGGTGATATCTCAAAAAAAATTCCACCCAAACTCCGTAGTGGTCGGATCTTTGAGGCTTTACGCCCATAAACATATCGCAGAATCTCCCGTTTTTATTTGAAAAATCTTCCTTAAAGCCTCAAAGATCAGGCCACCGGCTACGAGCGAAATAGATATCACCTTGAGGAGCTTCGCATTGCCGAAGAATCGGCTAGCCAATTATGACATACTGTCTCAGAAGATGGTGCCAACACTTTTGAAAGTTACCAAGTTTTTGGCTGTTTCAATAAGGCGTTTCTATGATCTTCGGGTTCGGATCCGCTCTGGGGTCATTTCGTCCTGTTCCTGCTGCACCTGCAAAAGCACAATGGCACATATGACCAGAATTCCGCCGAGGATTTGAA
>DAOVAK010000455.1 GCA_030671095.1 Deltaproteobacteria bacterium
ATAAGAGTCTGAGACGTAAGGAATCTTGTCCTTGTTGATCGTAGGTGAAAGGGCCTCCGTGTCGCCCGTTCCCCATCCCATGATGGCCGCAACGCCAAGCCTTTTCAGAAGCTTATACTTGGTGATTGCCTCGGGAATACGGTAGCCATAATCAAACCAGATATATTTTACCGGCTTTCCATTAATGCCCCCCATATCGTTCACATAATGGGTCCAGAACTCTGCTTGACCCAGGGCGGCGTCTTTCCCCACATCAGATGTGGCCCCTGTGGTGTCCTTTAAGCCACCGATCTTGATCGTCTTGGCTAAGGCCATGGAGGATAGGCCAAAAAAAAGGACAAACGCCAATAAAGGTACTAGAATCTTTTTTCTCTTCATGGTTTCCCCCTTATATTGTTTGTTGGTTAATATTGAACCCCCATCAGTTATGAATGATTTAGCGCTGGCTACTCCATCACCTCCTTTCCAAGGGTAGTTAAGTAGTTGAATGGTTAAGTTGTTTAGCGCTTTCAATTGACAATTTGTCATTTGCTCTTAAATCAATGAAGCCAACAAGTACTAGCGGATCACTGAAAAACCCACCTATATTGTCACTCCCGCCCCGCATCAGGTGCGGGGCGGGAATGACATAAACATTGACAAGAGGGGTTTTTCCAGCATCCTGCTTGCTAATACGAAAATGGCCACAGGTTAAAGTAATTCTTGATCTGCCACCATCGGTAGGCAAGACCGTTAGGCTCGTAAATTAAAAACCCACATATGGCCAAGCCAAAGGCCATTTCCTTGATAAAGGCAAAATGAAACAACACCTTGGGATAATAATCCGAAAGCGGAATGACAGCAATCGCCAGAACTTCCATAATAACCACCATAAAAAGAGAGCCGAAAATGGTCCCATGGATGGAACCGACTCCTCCGATCAGAATGACACCCACCAACCACAGGGACCAAAACCACGGGAAATGTTCCGGGCTCAGGGCGGCCGTGTTACTCACCCAGAATGCCCCAGCTATTCCGCCCATAAACCCGGCCACGAAAAAGGCAAGGAGTTTGTACCAGACAATATTGATGCCCAGGGCCTCCGCAGCGATATCATTGTCCCTTATGGCCACCCAGGCCCGGCCCACCCTGGAACGGAGGAGATTGGCCAGGACAACTACCATCAAGGTGAGCAGTACGGCCATGAGGTAGTAGATCTTCACATCGTTGTCAATGACCCATGGGCCGATTTTGATGGTGCCTGGGGGCAACGAGAAGGCCTGACCTCTTCCGCCGATGCGGCTGACATACTGGGTCAGGATGAAATCCACGGTGATAAACTGAGCGGCCATGGTGGTCAGGATCAGGTAAAAGCCCTTTACCCTTGCAGAGGGGAGGCCGAAAAGCACACTCCATAAGCCGGCAATTATAGCGGCAATAATAATGCTTATGGGGTAAGCCAAGCCCCAGTCCACTAAGAATTGAGGCCATGGATACTGCAAGACCAGCATAGTGCTTGTATAGGCCCCTACTGCAATAAATGCAGCGTGCCCCAGGGTGATCAACCCTGCGTACCCGATGAGGAGCTGGACACCCAAGGCACCCATGGCCGTATACCCGACCATGTTAGCCACACCAATCCAGTACTCTTCCACGAAGAAAGGAATGCCTATAAACATGATGGCCAGCAGCAGGAGCATTTTCCCTTGAATGAATCTTGACTGCCACCAGCCCTGATCCTGTCCATAATTCCAATGATAATCACCGCAGGGTAACCAAACGCTCGACATGCAAAACCTCTTTGAAGTGACTAAAGTGAACTAAAGTGACTAAAGTGTCTAAAGTGACTAAAATGCCTAAAGTGCCTACGCCGTAAATCCCTTTACACTGTCATTGCGAGCCCGCTCCGTCCCGATGGGACGAGAGTCCCTTCGGGGAAGGGCGTGGCAATCTCGCCGTTATTGAGATCGCTTCGCGGAGTTTACCCTGAGGAATTCGAAGGGCTCGCGATGACCCTACGGTAGTTACGTTTGTATTAGTGCGGTAAACGCCATTTTGTGAGTTGGAAATTCCAAATTTCCCATTCCGACTTCCCCAATCGAAAATCGGAAATCAAAAATCAAAAATCTTTAGACCCTTTCAATCCTTTCCCATCCCCACAGTCCTTAGGTTTTGAAGAGGAGAAAAACGGCCATGAAAGCGAAAGGCATAATCTCTTTAACTCCGCCCGGGAAGTACTGGTCAAGATAGGTGCCTGACAAATTCTGGAGTAGACCGATAATAATTCCACCCACAATGGCCCCGGGTACGGAATTCAGTCCGCCCAGAACCACGGCAGGCAAGACCAGTAAGCCCAGATAGCCTATGGATATGTTGACTCCATTGATATTGCCCAGCAGGGCTCCCCCAACACCGGCACTCATGAATGCTATGCCCCAGGCCGCCGCATACACAAAGCGGGCACTGACCCCCAGGGAGAGGGCCGCTGTCTCGTCATCGGCCGTGGCCTGCATGGAGAGACCCCATCTTGTATATTTAAAAAAGGCGACAAAGACGATCAGAAGGACAATGGCAAGGATAAAGGACCAGAGGTAAACAGAGGATATTTTGAGAAAACCAATGGTAATCGGTTTGATGGAAAAGACGGCCGGCGTAAAGACCCTGGTGTCTGTGCCCCAGATAAATTCTACCGCACCCTTAAAAAAGAAAGAGAGCCCCACGGTGACCATGATTACAGCGAGGATGGGCTCACCAATGAGCCTATCTAAAAAGATCCTCTCGGTGAGAATGCCTAGGATGACACCGATGAGCAAAGTACCCACGACACAAAGAACAAATGGCATACCCATCTCGTAAAAGCCGAGGGTCACATAGGCCCCAATGAGAGTTAATTCCCCCATGGCCAGATTGAGGACCCCGGAGCACTTGTAGATGAGGACCCAACCGAGGGCGACCAGGGCGTATATCCCTCCCACCAGGATTCCTGTGATCAATGTCATCAAGAAGAGTTCCATGCAATATTCCCCTACGCGAAATTGCTAACCATTAATCTCTCATTTGTCAGATTTCGGGAGTAGATGACCAAGCACACAAGCAATGTCAAATGACAAAGCCCCAATTCCAAATCAAATCCAAATGAATCAATGCCAAAGCCCCATGATTTAATCTTTGGATTTTGACATTCGTTTGAGCTTTGAAATTTGGCATTTGGCATTTCCGAGCATATTCAGTTACAGAAGTTCACTTCGCCTATCACAGTGCGGAGACCTTTCGGCTACACATTCACATTTTGAATATGGAGATCGGTTTTTATGCGCTGCTCTCGCCCATCCTCATAAGTGATGGTGGTGTCCATATGTACCGTATCAACATCGGTACAGAGAGCATCTACAATATCCTTGTACCTGTTCTCCACAA
>DAOVAK010000691.1 GCA_030671095.1 Deltaproteobacteria bacterium
GGGGGGCGTGGGAAAAACAACCACCGCCGTGAATCTATCCGCTTCTCTCGCAGCTGCCGAGAGGTCCTGTCTTCTTGTGGACTGCGACCCCCAGGGTAATGCCACCACAGGCTTGGGATTCGACAAATCCAGCCTGGAGGATGGCGTCTATGAATTTATGCTTGGCTCTGCACCGGAAGACGGGGTTATCGTTGACACCGAAATGGCAGGCCTAGACCTGATTGGGGCCACAACGGATCTCATTGGAGCAGAGGTTGAGATGGTCTCTGCAGATGAGAGGGAGTATCGACTCAGGAAGAGGCTCCTTTCGCTAAAAGCAAGATATGACTATATCATTCTGGATTGCCCCCCTTCACTCGGGTTTCTAACCGTAAATGCCCTGACAGCCTCAGACTCGGTCCTGATTCCCCTGCAGTGTGAATACTACCCCCTCGAGGGGTTGACGCAACTGCTGAAAACCATCTGGGCCGTGAGAAAGGGGCTCAACCCGACTCTGGACGTGGTTGGAATCCTGCTAACCATGTATGACTCCCGTAATAACCTCTCTGTTCAGGTGGCGGAGGAGGTGCGGGGACATTTCAAAAAAAATGTATTTGAGACCATTATTCCGCGCAATGTTCGTTTAAGTGAGGCCCCAAGTCATGGGAAGCCGGCACTTCTCTATGACATAAAGTCCAGAGGCGCGCAGAGTTATTTGGCATTGGCAAGAGAACTTGTTAGGCGAGAAGAGGGAAGAAATGACGAAGCGTAAGGCCCTTGGCAAAGGACTCTCAGCACTTATCCCGGATGCGAATAGATTGGGTGCGGAGGAAGGAGAATTCTTTCAGTGTCCCATCGCAGACATTGAGCCCAACCCCCTTCAGCCCCGCCAAGAATTTGGGGGTCCTGAATTTGAGGGACTGGTCAAGTCTGTGAAAGAGAAGGGGATCCTTACGCCCCTTCTGGTAAGCAAGACGGCAGAAGGGTATCGCCTCATAGCCGGTGAGCGCCGCTGGCGTGCAGCTCAAAAGGCGAGGCTGGAGAGGGTCCCTGTCGTGGTTCGCGAGACCACACCCATGGAGTCATTGGAACTGGCCCTTGTGGAAAATATTCATAGAAAGGACCTGAATCCCATCGAGGAGGCCCACGCCTACAAGAAATGGCTGGGAGACACCAAGAGGACCCAAGAGACGCTTGCCAAGAGATTGGGTAAGGAGCGTTCCACCGTCACGAACATGTTAAGGCTCTTGAACCTTCCCAAAGTTATTCAAGAAGATATCATCCATGAGCGCCTGAGCATGGGGCATGCCCGGGTTTTGGCCGGCGTCAAAGGAAGCGCAGAGCAAAAGAAGATAAGGGATCTTATCATCCAAAAGGCCTTATCTGTTCGCCAAGTGGAAGAGCTGGTGAAAAGAAAGAAGAAAGCTCCGCCGCGCAAAAAACCAACAAATGCTGAAGATGCGTATTATTTCAAGACCCTCGCAGACAGCCTCAAGAGATCTCTGGGAACAAAAGTGGATATCAGGAGGCGCGGCAAGCAAGGAAACATCGTGATCTATTTTTATTCTGATGAGGAATTGGATCGTCTGCTTGACCTTCTCTCATGACAACACGTACTCCAAGAATATATGATACAGGAAACTAGTGTTATGTCTCAGAAATAAGTTTCATAACTCGTTGGCCTCACCCCCACCCTCACCCTCCCCCTCGAGGGGGAGGGCGGGGTGGGCGTGGACTTCATATATTCAACTCATTTGCGAGACGCTATACTAGTATCGCGTCCCGAAAACAAGTTTAAGAATATCGAAACCCTAAAAGTCAGTGCGAGGAGCCGCAGGCGACGAAGCAATCCATTGCAAACTAGAGAAAACAGTAATTTTCACAAATTAAGATTGCTTCGCTTCGCTCGCAATGACCTGTTATGGAGGCCTTATTTGTGCAAAGAACTTTTGGGACACGACACTAGCTATCCACAGGCGCAATATGATATATGATGGGTATATGCCTGCTCAGCGCGGGAGGGCCTGAGGGCGATGGACTGTGGGAGGAAATAGAGTGCGATCCTGAGTCGTGCCCATTTTTATTAAGGACATTATTCCAACGTTTTGCACGGGGCGAAGTCTAAAGTCTTGGTAACGTTCAAAAGTGTTGGCACAATCTTTTGAACCACCAAGTTTTAGTAGGATAGTCGATTCTCCGGCAATGCCAATCTCCTCAAGGTGATATCTATTTTGCTCCTTGCCGGTGGTCTGATCTTTGAGACTTTGAG
>DAOVAK010000180.1 GCA_030671095.1 Deltaproteobacteria bacterium
AGAGAGGGAGCGGCAAGAAGAGGAAGAACAAGAAGAAGTACAACCGGAACTGCCAAAGACAGCTTTAGGAATAGACAAGAAATTTTACGAGCAAGTCGCTGAACAGGAGAAAAAGGCCACAGACCGAACAGGGTTTATCAGTAATCTACTTTCAGACAGCCGCCGCCTCGTGATCTTCGGTGCCATTGCCTTCTTTGTCTTACTCGGCTTTTTTGAGTTTCTTATTCTGAGAGGGGACCTGGTGGCCAAAGACTCTATCAGGATAGATAGAAGGAGCGACTACATTACCATCTTAGTGGACCAACCTTATCAAGAGTATTTGGTGGATGTGTCTACAGGGAAAAAAGAGCGTAAACTGAGCTTTCTCTTGGAAGATCCCCTCGGCCGCATTATCTACGAAGACAGCGAATACTCCCTCTACAAGGGGAGTCGAAGGTTCACCTTCGAGCCTGACGAGAGAGGGACATACACCCTCTATATAAATGACGACGCTATTGGCTTCGGGGAACGGGGATACGCCAAAGTGCGGGTATACATGAACGACAACAGGATCCTGGGCAGAGTTTTTGGGTTTTTGAATTTTTAGCGGTCACACCCATCTTTCAAACCCTCCATCCCATCTGCCCTTCTCTTTAGTCACCCCGGAAAACGAAATAATAGGAAATGATTGGCCACACGCACAAATAACCATGTAATCATTAACGCCAAACCACCTTTTTGCCCGCCCTCTTTCACTTCACCCAAACAAGCCATTTTTTTCTGTTAGGCAGACCCCTCTTTAAATCCTGAGCGTTAAATGCTAATGTAGATGACCCTCGGGGGTGAAATAGGCGACAAAGCCCTTTTTTGATGGCTTAAAAGAATAAGAGAGGAGGAGAATATGGAGCTTCCAGTGTACATCACCGTGGAGGAGGTAGAGCGGGTATGCAAAAAGCTGAATATCAGCGACTGGTCGGCAAAGGATAGGCCTCAAATCAGCCTGGACGAGGCCAGGGTGATCTTAGCAGAGGTGAATAAGGAAGGCATGAACATTGAACTTGAAGAGTTCCGAAATGGGCTTCAGGTAGAACTTGAGCATGGTATGCAATTCAAGGACGCGAATGTGACCAATAACCATCCTATTCTGACTGGCCTTATTGTGCTCGCGCATTTCAAGGAATCCTTGGATTACTACAGGCTCCTTGAGGTGGCTGAGCTAGAAGGCGACTTGCTTAAGGCTGTGGTCAAGGGTGATGCTGCAAAGATTCGCGATTATTACAAAAGGTTGTCCAGCGCGAGGATTGCCCTCAGACAGGCTGAATTGGATCGTTTGACGTAGAGAGGAAGGATGAGGCCATGCGTCCAGAAAGGGAAAGCCTTCGAAAAATGCGCCCACCTATACACCTGAAAAGTAGGCAACAAAAGAAAGGTTGTGAATAATCATGGGCGTATATCCTTTTCATCATTTTTACCATAGAAGGATTGAAAATAGCCCGACCATAAATATTGATGACAGAAAGAGAGGGGACATGCATGTCAAAATTGGATGAAGTGGCCCATCTTGATGGGGCGGCCCAAGCCGACCTGGTGCGGCGAAAGGAGGTCCAACCCATTGAACTGGTTGAGGCCGCCATTGAACGTATTGAACGCCTTAATCCCACACTCAACGCTGTCGTCACACCCATGTATGAAGAGGCCCGTGCTGCGGCAAAAAGTAACATCTCCAAAGGACCATTTGCAGGAGTCCCCTTCCTGCTCAAAGATCTGCTTGCCGCTTACAAAGGTGTACCCATGAGCCTTGGCTCTGAACTCATGCGCAACTTTGTGCCTGACCACGATAGTGAATTGGTGAAGAGGATAAAGCGTGCTGGCTTGATCATTCTGGGCAAGACCAACACCCCTGAGTTTGGCATTCTCCCAACCACTGAGCCTCGTCTTTTCGGGCCGACTAGAAACCCCTGGGATACGGAACGGACGACCGGGGGCTCGAGCGGGGGTTCTGCTGCTGCCGTGTCAGCCTGCCTGGTTCCCTTAGCCCATGCGAACGACGGCGGCGGATCGATCCGGATTCCGGCCTCATGTTGCGGCGTCTTCGGTCTTAAACCTACGAGGGCGCGTAACCCCCTCGGTCCTGATTTTGCGGAGCTTACAGGGGGACTGGTAGCTGAGCATGCGGTTACACGATCGGTCAGGGACAGCGCCGCTCTCTTAGACGCCACCTCCGGGCCCGATGAGGGTGATCCCTACTGTGCACCGCCGCCGATGCGCCCCTTTCTTCAAGAGGTTGGTGCCGATCCTGGAAAATTGCGCATCGCTTTCACCACCGAGGCAGGCACAGGCGTCAAGATACACCAGGACTGCGTGAAGGCAGTTGAGGACGCAGCAGCCCTATGCACGGATCTTGGCCACGAGGTGGTGGAGGCCGCGCCAAAAATAAAGGGAGATCTTGTGGTACAGGCCTTTTTAGCCGTCTGGTCGGCGGGGGTTGCGTCCACGCTGGACGGCATAGCCCGTATGACCGGACAGCCGCCCAGTGCGGAGAGGGTGGAGCCTCTGACCTGGGCCGTCTATGAGATGGGGCGCAAGGCCACTGCATCGGATTATCTGCTCGCCATACAGTTGCTTCAGGGATTGGGCAGAGTCCTGGCCCGCTTTCTTGTGGATTACGACGTCTGGCTCACTCCCACGCTGGGTGAACCGCCTGTGCCCCTTGGAACCTTTGATTCTCCACCCGAAAACCCTCTGCAGGGGTTTTTTCGGACAGCGCAATTTGTACCCTTCACGCCCGTTTGCAATTGCACAGGACAACCCGCCATGTCTGTCCCACTCTTCTGGAACGCGGAAGGCCTTCCTGTTGGCACCCACTTTGTGGGGCGCTTCGGCGATGAGGCCACCCTCTTTCGTCTCGCAGCCCAGCTTGAGGAGGCAAGGCCCTGGGTGGATCGCCGACCACCCATATCGGCCTAAAAGAGGATCAAGCCCTAACTTCGCATTGTCCGTTACGCGCCTTGCGTGGCAGCACCCATGGATAGAAAGCCCTAACAGAGTGAACAGGAAATCACATAGGTTCTATTACGGTTGGGTGATTGTGGCCGTCTCCTTCATCACCCTTTTTCTCGCTTTGGGGACGCGTTTTTCTTTTGGGATTTTCTATGTCGCTATTCTGGGAGAATATGGTTGGGGTCGCGGCGAGACGGCCGGGGCCTATTCGCTCGCCATGATCGTCCATGCCTCTTTTGCCCTGGTCACAGGATTCCTGATAGATCGGGTTAGCCCCCGAAGGCTTTTCCCGCTAGGTGCAACCCTTCTGGCGTTAGGCCTTATTGCGGCCAGCCGCATTACCACCATTTGGCATCTCTACCTCTGCTTCGGGGTGGTTATAGCTATGGGCATCAACAGCATAGGTTTTGGCCCACACGTGGCCCTTATTCCAAGGTGGTTCGTTCAGAAAAGGGGCCTGGCGAGCGGTCTGGCCCTGTCCGGCATTGGAATAGGCGCATTGGTCATTTTGCCCCTGACGGAGTTCATTATCGAATCCATGGGCTGGCGTTCTGCCTTCCTGATCCTTGCCGGCATCATCCTCTGCGTAGCTATTCCTGCAACAGCAATGTTTCAACGGCGTTCCCCAGAGGAAGTGGGCCAATATCCCGACGGCCTTGATCCCCATACGGGCGTAAAAGACTCCGCACAACGGGAAGGTGCCCCCAAAATTGATCGCCCAGACAGTGCCTCGGAGAATTGGACCTTTAGGGCGGCCCTTCGCACCGGCGCCTTTTGGTGGATAGGGCTGGTGGTGCTTAGCCACGGTTTTAGTGCCAATATGCTGCTTGTCCATCAAGCGGTCCACGTGGTTGATTCAGGGTTCAGCCAGATGTTGGCTGCATCCCTCCTGGGCTTGGTAGGGCTTCTTATGTCAATCGGGGGTATCTTCTTTGGCTTTCTCTCGGATCGTGTTCGAAGGGAAATGGGGTTCACGTTGGGAAGCAGTTTTGCCATATTGGGTTTGTTGCTTTTTCTCTTTGTGCGAGATACTTCTGCTCCCTGGATGCTCTACGCCTTCGCAATCCTGTATGGCCTCGGCCAGGGAGGCCTGGGCCCCATTTACTCCAGCACCATGGGTGATCTTTTCGCTGGACCCTCTCTTGGCCGCATCATAGCAACACTGTCCATAGAATATGGCTTGGGGGGCGCGCTGGGGGCCTATATGGGAGGGTACTTCTATGACACGATGGGAAGCTATTTCGTCCCTTTCACCCTTTGTTTGGCCTGTTTCAGCCTGGGGATCCTCGGGATTTGGATGGCTGCCCCACGTCACCGAAAAGACCTCTAATAACGCACCAAAACGGAATCTAGCAGGTTGCTGAAATATAAGTTTCTCTTGGCCTTTCTGTCATTCCCGCGAAGCTTGTCCCCGCGCGTGCGGGAAGCGGGAATCCGGTCCTCTCAGGCTTTTCTGGACTCTCGCCGGAGTTTATCCCCGCGAAGGCGGGGGCAGGAGTGACGGCTTGGGCGAGTTCCTATTAACGTGCCAGATAAAGGATGATGAACCTGACGCTATGCTCCGTGCGCCATGCGCTATGCGCCTTCCGCATACCTGCCAGGGTCCTTCATGAAGGCTTCCAGACAGCCTTGGCAACAGAAATAATAGGTCTTTCCCCTGTAACCCATGCGTCCCACCGCCATTGCAGGATCCACCGCCGTGTTGCATACCGGATCCATGACCCTCATAGATGAGGGGAGTTCCAGGCCGGTCCTAATGATGTGGCTTATGAAGGGCTGAATATCGGCCGACACCCGCCTATAGGCCAACACACTGACAGCAATTCCCAACAAAAGACCTGCCACCGCAGGGATGGCTGTGGCGCTCAGACCGACCGTGTATCTCTGGTTTAAGACGGCACTGATGACGAGACCTGCAATCAGCCCCGCCAGGGGGATGACCAGAAAAATGGCAATGCTTTTGGGCAAGGCCCCAGGCTTGTGACTTATGGAAACCAGATCGCCCACGGAAGCACCCAGCGAGTTCAAGGCCCTTATAATTACCCTGGAACTACCACCCGAACAATGACAGACATCCATTTCTTCTGCACAGTGGATACAGGGATCGCTCGCCTCAAGCAATACCTTTGCCCTGCCATTTTCACTGGCATCCACCACGATGCCCTCTGACTCTGACATCTTTTCTCTCCTTGGCCGGCATGTAGGGCCTGCTGCTTTCCATCCGGAATACCCTTAAGTAGGTAACTCCTCCATCAAAATAAGGCCTAGTAAGAAGGATTTCAACCTCAATCCTCTTTCACTCGCCTTCGCCAGGATGCCCCGTGCGGAAGCGCGGGGAGCTTCACTCTGTCATCTGCTTGCCCCGTGAAATTCGCGGTTTATCGCGCCTATTTCACCGGGGTCCTCCGTCTTCTGTCATCTGCTTGCCCTGAGCTTGCCGAAGGGTCCTCCGTCCTCTGTATTTCCTTGACTTTTCCACACGTGTATCTGATAAGAAATCGCATTTAGATCAGGTGAAGGGGCGGGCAGATGATTATACGTTGCTATGGAGCACGAGGTTCAATAGCCGTTTCAGGTGAGCAGTACCTCAAGTATGGGGGCGACACCACCTGTCTTGAGATTCGAAGCAAGAATGATGAGATCATTATTGTAGATGCGGGTTCTGGAATTAGGCGCCTGGGAAATAAGCTGCTGAGTGAAAATCGACTCGAGTATAGCGTCATCTTCACCCATTCCCATCTGGATCACATCATTGGATTTCCATTCTTCAAACCTGTCTCCCATGAAGGAGCCACTATTGACTTATTGGGATGTCCCACCACCCAGGGAAATATCAAGAAGCTCCTTTCAAGGGCAATGGGAGCGCCTCTGTTCCCTGTCCCGTTGGAGCAACTAAAAGCGGACATCAATTACTCTGGTGAGTGTGCCCTTAGCTTTCAGCTTGATACAGTGGAGGTTTTCCCCATCAACTTGAGTCACCCCAATGTGGGCATGGGCTACAAGTTCGTAGAAGATGGCAAGAAGTTCGTCTTTCTCACGGACAACGAACTCGGATACAGGCACAGAGAGGGCAGAAGCGTCGAAGAATATGTGGCGTTCTCGAAGGACGCGGATTTCCTCATCCATGATGCGATGTACACGCCGGCGCAGTACGAGACGACAAGAACCTGGGGACATTCCACTTACATTGATGCCCTGAACCTGGCACTGGCAGCTCGAGT
>DAOVAK010000569.1 GCA_030671095.1 Deltaproteobacteria bacterium
AAAAGCAATATTTTTCCTTGTACTCATACCCCTTATCATAATTCTGTTCCTGTTTGGATGGTTTTTGACCATTGTCTTCGAGGGGGAAAAACCGTTGGTGACCCTTGAACCTCTTCCGGAGTTCATCTCTGGAGGCCAGAAATTCACATTTAAAATCAGCGACGCGAAAAGAGGTCTCAAGAAAGTCCAGGTAAGTGCTAATCAGGAGGGGAGAAAGATAACCCTTGTTGAAAAGGAGTTCCCTTTTGAGGGATTTCTTAACCGCGGGGGCGTGCGCATTTACGAACAGGAGATCTTTGTTGATCCTGCAGAGCTCAAGCTGTCCCAGGGGCGAGTAGATCTTCTTGTCAGTGTGTGGGATTACTCTAGGAGAGGTGGTGGGGATGGTAACATGGCCGTGGGCGAACACAAAATGATCGTCGACACCATCCTCCCAGCGCTGAGATCAGTTAGTCGCATGCACAACATCAACAAAGGGGGATCTGGTTTGATTGTTTACCAGACATCCTCTGATACAGAGCAGAGTGGGGTGTACGTTGATGATCTGTTTTTTCCAGGCTTTCCGGTTGATGCGAAGTCACAAGAAGGAATACATGTCTGCTATTTTGCCCTTCCTTATTATTCAGGCTTGAACCCGTCTATTTATATATGGGCTAAGGATAGGGCAGGCAATCGGTCCAGGACCACCTTCTATCACCACATTCGCAAAAAACGTTTTCGTAGAGAGAAAATAAACATCACAGACCGGTTCCTAAAGCGCGTGCTTCCCTATTTCTCTTTTTATCCATTGAACGCTGAAGATAGCGCCATCAAAAAATACCTCAAGATAAACAGGGACCTGAGAATGGAAAGTCACCAGACTTTCTACAAGTTGAGAGAAGACACAAGCCCGAAAAGGCTGTGGGAGGGTCCGTTCTTGAGATTGAAGAATGCTGCGACCATGTCAAGGTTCGCTGACCAGCGTTTTTATTACTACAAGGGAAAAAAGATCGACGAGCAGGTGCATCTTGGTATTGATCTGGCTTCCCTGGCAAATTCCCCTGTTCAGGCGGCAAATAACGGTAGGGTGGTTTTTGCCGAGAGAAATGGCATCTACGGCCTCACTGTGGTGCTGGACCATGGTCAGGGTTTGGCCACCCTGTACGCGCACTTGAACGCAGCGGAAGTGACCCTCAATCAAGAAGTTAAGAGAGGGGATGTCATCGGTTACACGGGCCAGACCGGTCTTGCGGGGGGCGATCATCTCCATTTTGGCCTAACGGTCAATGGGGTCGCCGTCAACCCCATAGAGTGGTGGGATGGCCATTGGATCAATGATAACATAACCAAGAAATTGGACCTTCTTGGAGAATAGACGAGTCCTTTCTTACCCCTGGAAACGGATTAGACACATTCCATCAGACCATCCGCCTAATACAAGCTCTGCCCTTGTCTCGTCGAGGAGTGATACATGGCCAATGTATTGCTAAGAAATCTCACAAAAAAATTTGACGAGGTGGTTGCTGTCAACAATGTGAATCTGGAGATCGCCGATCGAGAGTTCGTTGTCCTCGTGGGACCTTCTGGTTGTGGGAAAACGACGACCTTACGCATGATCGCGGGACTTGAGGACATCACGGAGGGAGAGATTTATATCAACGATCGATTGGTCAGTAAACTGGCTCCAAAAGACAGAAATATTGCCATGGTCTTTCAGAGTTATGCCCTCTATCCCCATATGAAAGTCTTTGACAACATGGCTTTTGGCCTAAAAATGCGCAAGGTGCCGAAGGAAGATATGAAGGAAAGAGTTAATAAGGCGGCTGAGATTTTAGGGATTGAAGAATTACTGTCGCGCAAGCCGAGACAGTTGTCGGGGGGGCAGAGACAGCGGGTGGCGTTGGGCAGGGCCATTGTCAGGGACCCAGAGGTATTTTTATTCGATGAGCCTTTGAGCAACCTGGACGCAAAACTTAGGGTACAGATGAGAACAGAGTTGAAAAAGCTGCATGAACGTCTCCAAGCTACAGTGGTCTATGTGACCCATGATCAAGTTGAGGCCATGACCATGGGCGATCGTATCGTTGTCATGAAAGATGGTGTTGTACAACAAGTGGGCAACCCCCTGGAACTTTACAACAGGCCGGCGAATCTTTTTGTTGCAGGATTCATTGGAAGCCCTTCCATGAATTTTATCCCGTGCCAAGTTCTTGAAGAAGACTCCCGTTTCTATATCGAGACAGGTGATTTTAGCATTCCTCTCCCGGACTGGATCACGGCCAAATTGGGAGCTGCCGAGGAGAAAGATTTCATCTTTGGCATTCGACCGGAAGATATGTATGAAAAAGGCCCGGGGCAGGAACCATCCATTGAACGGCCAATCATCGAGGCGAAGGTAAATGTGGTCGAGCCCTTAGGGAAGGAAATTTCGCTGGACGTAAGCACAGGTGCGAACTCCTTGACAGCTCTTTTGGGTGCAGACACGGATACAAAACCCCATCAGGATATTGAGCTGACCCTTAATATGGACAAGGCCCATCTCTTTAGGAGGGAAGGGGGCGAGGCTATCGTTTAAAGCTTGGTCCTTCGATTCATGAGTTCGATGACGAACTTATTCACTCAGGACTAAGTGCTGAGTGAGCAAAAATTTTTGTTACCCTATTTAGAATACGTCACAGTATTTGTGAACCGAAGCACTTAGCGAGGACAGCATCAGTAAATTCACCCGTGCGCCCCTTTCCACCCAGGTCAGGTGTCAGCACCTTCCCTTCAGATGTGACCGCTTCTATAGCATTCATCAATCGTTGAGAAGCATCTACCTCACCC
>DAOVAK010000333.1 GCA_030671095.1 Deltaproteobacteria bacterium
CTTTTTATTGGTGTTTTCTCCGTCTTCAGTCCTCCGTCCTCTGTCCTCTGTTTACTGTCTTCTGTCGTCTGAAATCATCTCCCCGAACGCCCTCCGCGTGAACGGCCTTTGCCGCCGAAAGCGGAGCCACGTCCACCAGAACGGGCTTTGGCCCCAAAGGCGGAAGCACGTCCACCCCAATGGCCTTTAGCCCTGATAGAGGTGCCACGATAATGACCCCCGCCGAAAGCGAAATAATGTGCACTGGGACGGCCTTTAGCCTTGGGAGGTTGCCATCCGAAAACGCGCTTGCGATGTAAGCCAGTGTGGCGCTTCTGGTGGGAACGAGGATCGCGATCCCATATGGTGGGCTTGTTGTAATGGCGTTTGTGGCGATAGGCTGAATGGTGTTTCTTGGCGTACGGTTTGTCCAAATGATACTTGTAGTGATAATTTGGATGGTGTTTTAATAGATGCAATTCCGGCGGATAACGATGAAAACCTGGAGGGTATTTTGATACGTAGCTGTTCTTGGACCCATCACTACCGCTAACATTTGGATAATAGGTTTCTGAAGAATAGGGCTCTTCCTCTAAGGCCTCCCCCTTTTTTCTCTTGCCCCGAATCTTGTCCTCCTCCAGAACTTGTCCTATTTCAGACCCTTCTCCCAGCAGATCTTCTTTTTCTGCGCTTTCTTTGTCAGACAGCATCCTCCGTGGAATCGGAATATCTTTTACGACCAATTTTGCTCCTGGAGGGGGAGAATAGTTGGTGAAATGCATGATGCCATTCTCATCTACCCACGAATAGATGTTGGCAGATGACGTGGAGGTGCAAAAGCAGACAAAAAGGATGGAACTGAATATTGCCAGTAATTTCATGGGGATCTCCATCTTAAGAGTCTCATTCTCATAATGGACTTATCATATATATATTAAGTTAACAAATTGATTGCCAGGATCAAGGTTCTTAAATGCCTCTGTGAGGAGCCACGCCCATGAAATTATGCGTTTCTCATTTCATTTTGAAAGAATTGTATAGCCTCATGGTCCCATCAATTTATTCTTTGTTGGAAGGAAAGCAGAAACTTATATTTTAATGGACGTCGGAGCAGCCGACAAGGCTGCAATCCAGCTGGTGAGGTTTCGACTGAGCTCAGCCGAAGTCAAGTCCAGCCGTATCAGTTGCTCGCGTCGGATACGTAGTGATACCACACCTCGGGGCAAGCAATCAACCGAGTTATGCGTGGTGTAAACGGCCCGGCTGCCCTGAGGACTTTGTTCCTCAGCGGTAGGTGCAACCTGGGGGTCTAACGAGCGTGGGAGCCTGAACATTAGTGAATGACTGCAGCCCCGAAATGAAATACCCTGTGGAAGTTGCATTGCAGGGAGTGTTTGGTGTGCCAAACGTGTGACGTCTGACGTGAGGCCGTTGTCTTCTGGGAAGAAGCGAGCAAGGGCACCAGGAGAACACTGCGGGGTAGGGGTCCAAGCACCTACGCAAGGATTGGAGAGATAATGTCGGGAAGGGCCATCTCCCAGCAGCGACTGGCGACAACCTGCAAAGACCTGCTGCATTAGGGACAACCGAAGTCAGCGGGAGGGATTTGGCCTGGCGCATGAGCCTGTATGAGCGATGAAGGAGGGGTAACGCCCTCTGATGTGGTGCAAGACGCCACACCACACGAGGTAACGCCTCTTTGTGGGCAAAGGGGCTCTCGGCACATGGCGGTGCTGGGATGAAACCATCACAGGATGCAAGGCTTGTTTAAGGTGGTCAACGGAATCTCCAACACGAGCCAAGCAGCAAACCCATATAGTGAGGGGTGTATGTGAGCCGGTGCTTAAGCCTCCGCTGCATGGGGAAGGCTGCATGGGGAAATGCCATGGTCGCCAACCGGACTCAGGAAATCTGACCGTCCGGGATGAAACGGGGGGCCTGGGGAAACGTGGCCTAAGGTGGAAATGTGAACCCACCTCGCAACCGAAAGGGCGGGAGTGGTAACCCTCCGCCTAAGGGAAAGCGCGCCCCAGCTCTATCCCGACCTGGTCTTGCTACGTTCATAAGGGAGCTAGGCCTTGTTAGCACCTGGAAAGCCGGTGATCACCACAGAGCACTTATCAAGTCAAGAAAAGGCAGACAAAGGGGTTACCTTAGAGACCCAAGTATGCTTGTTTTATCAGTTCGTCTTGTGAAAGCCCACTACTTTCTCCCTCCAAGACAATCCGCCCGTTTTCTAGCACGTATGCCCGATCAGCTATCTGCAGGGCATGTCGAACATTTTGTTCAACCAATAAGATGGCAATTTCCTGCTCCCGCAGCGTCTCTACGATCTTGAAAACTTCTTTTACCAATATGGGTGCCAGGCCGTATGACAGCTCATCAAACATGCACAGCCTTGGTCTTGACATTAAACCTCGACCCATAGCTAACATTTGCTGTTCACCACCGCTTAATGTTCTAGCCAATTGCCCTGCTCTTACTTTTAGTATAGGGAAAATTTGATGAACCCTCTCAAGCGTTTTTTCCTTTTTTTTCCATGCTTCGCGTGTATATGCACCCAAATCTAGGTTATCACGCACGGTCATATCTGGGAAAAGTCTTCTGCCTTCAGATACATGAGAAACACCTAGCTCAACAATGCAGTGAGCTGGCATTTTGTCTATTCTCCTGCCAAGGAACTCCACGGTACCTGAAGCTGGACGCAGCAAACCGGATATGGTATTGAGCAGCGTAGTCTTACCGGCCCCGTTAGCACCTATTAAAGCGACTATTTCTTTCTCGTCGATGCTTAAAGAGACACCCCATAAGGCCTGAATTTTCCTATAGAATGTCGTTAATTTGCTAACTTCAAGCACAAAACTACTCCCCCAAATATACTTCAACAACTTTTCTGTTTGCCGCTATCGCCTCGGGTGTTCCTTCAGCAATCTTCTCACCGTGATGGAGCACAATAATTCGATCAGCCATACCCATAACTGCCTTCATCACGTGCTCGATCATAAAAACTGAAATCCCTTTATTCCATATCTCCTTAATCAGCTCTATAGCCTGGGCTACCTCGGTAGGATTTAAACCTGCCATCACTTCGTCAAGCAATAACACCTGTGGCTTTGTCGCCAATGCCCTAGCTATTTCAAGACGCTTTTGAGCAGCGATTGCTAAGTCTTTGGCCGGAAGCCCTTCCTTTTCGGATAACCCAACAAACGCTAACGCTTCCCTAGCCTCCCTCTCGGCATCGGCAACAGGCATGCTCGTCGACGTCCCGAAGTGTGACCCTGATAATACATTATCAAGCACCGTCATATCAGCGAAGAGTTTAGCTGACTGAAAAGTCCTTGCCACGCCTCTTTTACAGATTTGGTGCGGCTTTAAGCCGGTAATGTTTTTATCATTAAACCTTATTTGTCCTGATGTGGGAACAAGAGCGCCGGATATTAAATTGAAGATTGTTGTTTTGCCGGCACCATTTGGACCAATCAGCCCGACAATTTCCCCTTGGTTTATGCAGAAGTCAACGTTGGCTACCGCGGCTAACCCCCCGAAGTTCTTTTTCACCCCTTCTCCATCAAGTATTCGCATGTTTGCCCGCCAAACCTCCTTTTCGCCACTTCTCTAGCAATCCCACCAACCCATGGGGTAAGAACGAGATAACGGCAATAAGTATAAGACCGAAAAGGAGCATGTAGTAATAGGGGAACTCGGTCAATAGCACTTCTGCCAGAAGTGTCAGAACACTGGCACCTAAGATATGACCATAAATCTGTCCGATGCCGCCAAAGATGGCCATTAAAACCGGCATAAAAGAAATGAGAGGGCTGAAGGCAATCGATGGGTCAATATACGACCACCGTGTTGCCATGATTGCCCCGGCCGCACCCATGAAGAAAGCGCTGATGGCAAAGGTAATGATTTTCACTGCAGTTACATTTATGCCTGTATGAGCGGCGGCTTCCTCGAACTGTCCAATACATCGCAAAGCAAGCCCAAATTTGGAGCGCCTAATGACATGGGCGGTAAGTAGTGTCAATAAAGCAATAATTAGCATAGCGTAATAAATAGGTGTTTCATCTACCCCAACAACCCACCTGCCTTCCGTGCCCGATATATTAATCTCCCACCACTGGGAAGAGTGCCTAACGAACTCACTAAACCCGAAGGTGAATATTATAAAATACAAACCCCTTAGCCGTAGGGTTAAAAGGCCGGTGAGGAGGGCAAGCAAGGAACTCACCAGACCACCAATGCCGACAACGATAGGCAAGGGTAGAGCACTCCCCAGTATAGCCCAGACATATATTCCGGTGCCAAAAAATGAGGCAGAGGCAAGCGAGAT
>DAOVAK010000733.1 GCA_030671095.1 Deltaproteobacteria bacterium
ATCGCTGTCGGTTGCGCCATTGTCATTTCAGCAGGATGCTCGCTTTTCGAGGCGGTTCTCTATTCTGTGCCCATGAGGCATGTGGAAACAATGGTTCAAAAGAATAAAGCGAGCGGTAGAATTCTCAAGGAATTGCGAGGGAACGTTGATAAGCCCATTACGGCCATTTTGTCTTTGAATACCATTGCAAACACCGCCGGTGCCGCTGTGGCAGGGTCGGCGGCGACGGTGGTTTTTGGACATCAGTGGCTAGTTTACTTCTCAGCGTTCTTCACCCTGGCCATCCTGATTTTCTCAGAAGTCATTCCCAAGACAGCAGGCGTGGTCTATTCCAGATCTCTTGTCCCTTTCGTGGCATTACCATTGAAGGTCCTGGTAAAAGTGATGAAGCCGTTCATATGGCTGTGCAGTCACATCACAGGATTGATCTCCCGGCACAGAACTGGCGAATCCGTATCTCCTGATGAACTGAGGACCATGGCTCGCATCAGTCTCCAGACTGGGGGGATAGAGCACTACCAGGAGAGCGTCATAGATAACATTTTGTCTTTGGAAACGAAAACAGTAAAAGATGTGATGACACCAAGGACCGTCATCTTTTCCCTCAGCGAACATCTCAGCCTGGAGGAAGCCAGCCAAAAATCGGACAGATGGGAACATAGCCGATTTCCAGTGTATGACAAAGAAATGGAGGACGTTGTGGGCATTGTACTTACAAAGGAGTTATTCATAGCCCTTTCACAAGGCAAAACGGACTTGCCTTTGACCGAGCTCATGAGGCCTGTACATTTCGAGGTGGAAACAGCCAAATTGAATAATGTCCTGATGGAGTTTATGGAGACGAGGCAAAAACTCTTCGTGGTGATCGATGAGTATGGAGGCCTTTCGGGACTGATTACGTTGGAAGATATCCTGGAAGAGATCCTCGGGCGGGAGATCATTGACGAATCGGACCAGGTGGTGGATAAGCGAGAGTTGGCAAGGCGACGCCGAAGTCTCCTTATTTCCAGATCTCAAGGGAGTCAGTAAACACTCCTGGCCCAAAGGACCTGGCTTTGATCACACCCCAGAGGGGTGTACGATATAGATATGGCCTTAAGAAATGGGTATGGCCGAATCACACATCCTTTGCAGGCACAGCCAATGGATTCTGACCCGGCCCATCGAAGATCCCGCTCTGCGGGGGAGGACCGGGTTTCCCATATGAAAATGAAATCAGAAAATATTTCACTCTGCTTCCCCGACACTGGAAAATCTTGTTTTGCCTGTTGTCCACCCATACGCCCTGCCGGCTATGAGCATATCCAGCACAGAAACATTATCAGGAGGGTGCTGCGTGAAAACAGTGAGGCTTTCAACAGGCATGCAGAGGACAAAATTCCGATTACAGGCTTTAGCTGTTGGGCCCTCGGATATTTGGATAAGAATCACAGGTTGATAGGCTGTCTCCTTCATCCTGCTCAAAATGGGGGAGATGATCTCAGATATAGGACAGATTATGGAGAAAAGTGTGAGAGAGAATTCTGCCCAGAGGCAAAGGCTTTCTCTGGTTTGGCGTTGGATGAGAAGGAATTCTGGCTTCACCTGGCTGATGGCCTCGATTCCTTTTCCTATTCCAGCAGAAAGCTCAATCCCCTGTTTAAAATGATGAACTGGGGCGGGCATCTGCTCAGTTTACTCGCCTCAAATGAGAATCATAGGGCCTTCACAAGGGAATCATTTTTCCAATCCTACCCCTTTTTCACCACCAACAACCCTCCTAAGCCCAACGCTTACATGATCAAGTGGCTGGTAAATAGAGAGGGAACCCATATCCTTAAAAGCCACACCTTCAAATCAGACTTTGAAATCTTTTCCGGGCGTATTTCAAAAGCGCTATGCCAGGCCGCCCGACAGAACAATCCCCCCCCACCCCCCTTTGATAAAGGGGGGCGGAGGGGGGATTTTGAGGTTTCCCACACGCATATGTTAGATCTTGACCGAAACTTTCTAGATCTTCTCAGGTTATCAGCACGCATCACGAAAACGACCAAACAAGATGCGC
>DAOVAK010000758.1 GCA_030671095.1 Deltaproteobacteria bacterium
ATTCTCGCCACGGCCTGCCCATTCTGCCTGCTGACACTGGAGGATGCCGTAAAAACCACGGGCAATGAGGAAAAACTCAGGGTCATGGATATCTCGGAAATTTTGGTTGAGGTCCTATGAACCACAGGAGAACAAAGGGGGCTACAGGTTGAGGTTTGAGGACCGCTCCGCTCCCCTTTCGCTCAAGGTTTGAGGCTGGAGACTTTTTGCCTCTAACCTCAAGTCCGCTGGAGGCGGACGCTCCTACAACCTTTTCTACGGCCTTACGAAAAGGAAGGATTATGGAAATCATCGTCTGCATCAAGCGAGTACCCGAAACTGCCGAAGCAGACCTTGCCATTGACAAGACGGGAAGGGATATCGAGAGAGACGGACTCGTTTTCCATATCAACGAATGGGACAACTACGCCGTGGAGGAGGCGATCCTCCTGCAGGAGAAATATGGGGGCTCTGTCACCGTCATTTCACTGGGGCCGGAGGAGGTCAATGAAACCCTCAGGAGGACACTGGCCATGGGGGCAGATCAGGCGATTCGCCTCACAGACCCCGGTTTTGAGGGTTCTGATGGATACGCAATAGCTCGGGTCCTGAGCCGGGCCATTAACCCCCTGCCCTATGATCTGGTTCTCACGGGTGTTCAGACAGAGGATGATGGGTATGGTCAGGTGGGACCAACTCTAGCGGAAATACTAGGGATCCCTCATGCCGCCGTGGTCAACCAGATCGAAGGGATTGAGAACGGCAGGGCCAGGGTGCATCGGGAACTCGAGGGCGGGCTCGAGGAAGTTCTTGACCTCGAACTTCCCGCGGCTCTTACCATTCAGACTGGCATTAACGAGCCGAGATACGTCTCCATCATGGGTATCCGGAAGGTGGCAAAGAAGGAAATCAAAGTCCTTGGCCTCCGCGAACTCGGCATGAAACCCGAGGACGCAGGACAACCAGGTTCCCTGAGCGTTGTTGAAAGGGTGTTTTTCCCCGCCGTTGGAGAGGGCGCCCAGATACTCGAGGGAACGGTGAACGAGGTTACCGATAAGGTCGTTACCATACTCAAGGAGAAGGGGGGACTGGCCTAGATGGACGATATCTTCGTGCTTGTTGAACACCGACAGGGTGAAATTCGAGATATCACCTTTGAGATGCTCATAAAGGGGAAGACGCTTTCCGGAAAAACGGGCAGACCGCTCACAGCCGTTCTCCTTGGGAACGACGTCGGAGCGATGGCCGAAGAGCTGAAAGATCGGGCCAATCGGGTCATCCTCATTGAAGACCAGAAACTGGAAAACTTCAACTCCGAGGCTTACCAGCAGGTTCTTGGAAACCTGGTCGAACAGGAGAAGCCCTCTCTCCTCCTCATGGGCCACACGGCATTTGGCATGGATCTGGCCCCGGGCCTTGCTGTGCAGATGAACGCCCCTTTGGCCACGGACTGTATCGATGTCATGATGGAGGACGATCGGGTTAAAGCCACCCGCCAGACGTACGGCGGCAAGCTCAATGTGGAAGTGCGTCTAAAACCCGCCCAATGCTCTATGGTTACTCTTCGACCCGCATCGTTCTCCGTGGCGGACTATTCCCTGGGCGGCGAGATCACCAGGGTTACCTCGCCCCTTACGGAGGAAATCCCATCCAAGAGATTCCTGGAATACGTGGAGGCTGCGGCTGGAGAGGTGGACATCACTCAGACTGAAATTCTGGTTTCCGTCGGCCGGGGCATCAAGGATCCGGAGAACATCCCCATGGTGCAAGAATTGGCCGACTCCCTCGGGGCTGCCCTCTCGTGCAGTCGTCCCGTGGTCGACAAGAAGTGGCTTCCTAAAGACCGGCAGGTAGGAACCTCTGGCAAAACGGTTAAACCCAAGGTCTACATCGCCATTGGCATTAGTGGTGCCTTTCAGCACGCTGCCGGCATGAAGGGATCTGG
>DAOVAK010000756.1 GCA_030671095.1 Deltaproteobacteria bacterium
AGTCTCAGGACCTGCGGTATCTTCTACTTGCTCTTGGATGACCTTCCTCCTTCATAGAATCGCGTTGCGATTTTATTTTTTTGCCTTCATTTTTGCAAGTCGTATGAACTGCACGAGAGGTCTCCTGGCAGGGCAAACAAAGGAGCAGCACCCACACTCAAAACACTCAAATACACCGAACTGTGCCGTGTCTTCAGCGCGTCCAGCCTCCACATAGATCCCGATGTCATTGGGAGAGAGGCCCATGGGGCAGGCATCAAGGCACCACCCGCACCGGATACATTGGCTGTGAATCTGGGTGTCTATCTCATCCTCTGTGAGGAAGAGTACACCCGAGGTGGTTTTCGTGACAGGAATATCCAGGGTAGATACGGCAAAACCCATCATGGGGCCTCCCATAACGACCTTGGCCAGGTCCGGTTTTGTTCCCCCTAAGTAAGATACGATGTCACTGAGTCGGGTACCGATTTTCACCTGCAAATTGGCAGGCCTTTCAATACCTTTGCCCGATAGGGTGATCACTTTCTCATAGAGTGGTTTGTTGAGGACCACGGCGTCATAGATGGCTTTGGTGGTGCCCACATTCTGAACAATCAGCCCCACGTCAAAGGGGAGTCCGAATCCTGGAACTTTGCGACCCATAACACTCTGAATCAGTTGTTTCTCTGATCCCTGAGGATATTTTACCTCCAAAGCGTCAACAGAAATCTTGAAGCCCTCGGAAGCTGCCTCTTCGGCTGACTTACTCATTACCTCAATGGCATCCATCTTGTTTGACTCGATCCCGATATGACACGCATTGATACCCAGGATAGTGAGAATAATCTTGGCCCCTTCAACAACTTCTTGGGCGTGCTCCAGCATAACCCGGTGATCCGTGGTCAAGTAGGGTTCACATTCTGCACCATTGATAATCAATGTGTCCACCCTTGCCTCAGGAGGAGGATTCAGTTTCACATGGGTGGGGAAGCCCGCGCCGCCAATTCCAACGATGCCTGCACGCTTTACCCTGCTGAGCAATTCCTCCCTGGATAGCGCCTTCCAGTCAGAAGGGGTGTATTCTTTGGGCTGGGCTTCAGGATCAGTCTTGATGGTGATGGATGGGGAACTTACGGATACGGCATTGGCCGAGGAACCGATATTTCTTATGGTCCCGGTGACGCTTGAATGAATGTTGGCCCCAAGGCCAGACTCCACCTCTCCAATGAGATCCCCCTCTGATACCTTGTCCTTTTTCTTTACCAGGGGTTCACAGGGCGCCCCAAAATGCTGGATGAGGAGTATGTCCAGCTCCTCCGGGGTGGGAAAGTTCTCAATGGCAAGATGCTCGGTGAGCTCTTTGTATTCGGGCGGGTGAACACCACCTTTTGGAAAAGTCAGCAGTGATTCTGTCATCTCTAGACTTCTTCCCCTGCCTCCACCCAATCCTTCGTTTTGTCGAATATCCCGCCGTCTGGCGGGGAAGGAGGAAGGCGGGCCTGCCCCGTACCCCTGTTTTCACAGGGACATGCTTGATACGGGGATGGGGGTGCAAGATAATTCCGAATGTGAACCGGGATATATACTCTTTTGATATAAATTGATCTAAATTATGTAATGAAAAGCTTTTTAGGAACCTTTTAACTAAATGTCAAACCAATTTTCTCAAAAATCAACCTCTGGCCTATGAAGGAGTGCTTCGTGCTCCTCAAGACCGCTCTGGCCACACTGTGCGCTCAGGGTCGCTCGAGCCCACCAGGAATACTCTAAAAGTTCTTAGCCACAGACCCGCCCGCCTCGCCTGAGAGAGCAGGCTCGCGATGGCGGGCAGGCCCAAAGGACAAGAATTTTAGACAGGATTAACAGGATCTCACGGATTCAAAAGCTCAGAAGAGCGGATCGCTCTTGAGCCTCGTGCGGAGGGTCCTTTGAGTAGAAATTAAGTAAA
>DAOVAK010000834.1 GCA_030671095.1 Deltaproteobacteria bacterium
CTTCCTGGATTCCCCTTCGACTTCGCTCAGGGTGGTGAGCCTGTCGAACCACGGGTCTCGCCCAACATCGTTCTGCTCGCCCGGAATGACAGTTTTGTTGAATTGCGACACAGTTTCTTGAGGGGCGAGGGAGAATTAATAAGATAAAATGGAATAAACCTTAGAGCTATGAACGATTTTGTCCATCTCAATGTCCATTCTCATTACTCCAAGGGTTGGGGTATCCCCACCATTGGAGAACTCTGCCGTTCCGCCAAGTCGCAATGGATGGATAGACTCGCCCTAACCGATACCAATGGATTGTACGGACTCATTTTTTTCCTCCAGACGGCCAAAGAAATGGGGATCCAACCCATTGTGGGAAGTGAACTGACGACCGATGACCATCGGGCAGTCCTACTGGTCCGAAACCGTGAGGGATATGCCAATCTCTGCCGGATCATCTCTGACCGGCTCTGCCATCAGGACTTCGATCTGGTCCAATCCCTGAAAACGCGACGCCAGGGACTCATCATCTTCTCCGACGACTTAAGGTTGCTCAAGGCCCTTAAAAAGGAAGGGAGGGAAGATCTCTATGTGGAAATGTCTCCAGGCTACGGCATGCACAAATGCTACGCTTTTTCCCGTGAGAGCGCCCTTCCCCCTCTGGCCACCAATCGGGTCCACCTCATCAGGAAGGATCAATTTCCGCTTCATCGGATCCTTCGGGCCGTGGCCTTGAACAGCAAACTTTCCCGTCTCACGGTTGAGGATACCTGCCGGGAGCACAATGTCCTCAATTCCCCCCAGTCCATGAATGATCAGTTTCCCCATGCCCCCCGGGCAGTCCTTAACACCCTTGAGGTGGCCGACGCTTGTCTGACGGATTGGGATTTCTCCCAGATCATATTCCCCCATTTTGAGCATATGACTGACAGGGAGGCCTACGACCGTCTCTATCGAGCCACCATGGAGGGATGCAGACAGCGTTATGGGACAATCACCCGGGCGGTGCGAGAGCGGGTGGAACATGAAATGAAAATCATCCGGGAGAAAAACTTTGCCCATTATTTTCTCGTGGTGGCCGATATAACCAAAAACGCCCTTCGGTCCTGCGGCCGTGGCAGTGCGGCCGCTTCCATCGTCTCCTATGCCTTGGGGATCACCCATGTGGATCCCATAAAACACAATCTCTTCTTCGAGCGCTTTTTAAATCCGGGTCGAAAGGATCCGCCGGACATCGATGTGGACTTTGCCTGGGATGAACGGGATCAGATCATTGATTATGTCTTTGCCAGATATGGCAACCGCCGTGCGGCCATGGTGGCCAACCACAATACCTTTGGTGCCAGATCCGCCATCCGGGAAGTGGCAAAGGTCTTTGGGTTGACTGAAGCAGAGATCAACCAGGTAACAAGCCGCATCGGTTTTGGGTGGCATTTGAGGAAGATCTGGAAAGACCTGGAAAACCACCCCAAGATGAGGGGAATCGAGCTCAAAAAACCCTGGGATGAAATCTTGAGTGCTGCGGTCCACCTTGAAGACCATCTCAAC
>DAOVAK010000199.1 GCA_030671095.1 Deltaproteobacteria bacterium
ATCTCATGTATCTCGTGCATAAACACCTCCTTGGAGATTTCATGAGACTTATAGCTTCACAACCTATATTAGAATTCCGAAAAGAAATCACTCAATTACGGGTAAGTCTATTCCCTGGTGCGATGTGTTTCTGTCCATAGAAAGTGCACGTCTATATTTACGAGTTCTCCTTCCCCCAACCCATGGCTTTTGCAACAGCCTTCTTCCAATTTCTATAGTGTTCGTCTCTTTCTTTACTATTCCATTTTGGCTTATAAGTTTTTTCAGCCCGCCAGTTTTTCCTCAGTTCATCCGGGCTTTCCCAGAATCCCGTGGCCAACCCCGCAGCATATGCAGCTCCCAATGATGTGATCTCTTTAACATGGGGTTTAATAATTGGAATTCCGAGGAGGTCGGCCTGAAATTGCATCAAAAAATCATTATCGATTGCTCCTCCGTCCACTTTTAACATTTCAATGGAGTTCCCAAAATCTTGAATCATGGCCTCAAGGACATCTTTCGTCTGAAAAGCGATAGCTTCTAGGGCAGCTCGTACGATATGGGCCTTTTTGACATACCTGGTAAGGCCCAAGATTGCTCCCCTGGCGTACATATCCCAATACGGCGCAAATAGTCCGGAAAAGGCGGGAACGAAATAAACTCCTCCGGAGTCTTCGACCGATAGGGCTATCTTTTCAGTTTCAGCGGCATCATTGATAAGACATAGATTATCTCTAAGCCATTGAATAGCTGCGCCTGTGACTGCGATGGAGCCTTCAAGAGCATAGTTAACCTTACCCTCTTCTAACCCGTAGCCTACTGTGGATAGAAGCCCACTTTTCGAACGGACAATCTTTGGTCCCGTGTTGAGAAGTAAGAAGTTTCCCGTTCCATAGGTATTTTTTCCCTCTCCCGGGGAAAAACAGGTCTGCCCAAAAAGGGCGGCCTGTTGATCACCAAGGTCTCCACACACAGGAATTTGAGTTTGAAAGGGACCATCCGGCGTGGTTTTGCCGTAAAACCTCTCATCGCTAGATTTCCTAATCTGAGGAAGCATTCCTCGTGGTATGCCAAAATAGGCCAACAGATCATCGTCCCAGTCCAATGTCTCCAAATTCATCAGCATTGTTCTTGAGGCATTGGTATAATCTGTAACATGAACTCCGTCCTGAGGACCACCCGTTAAGTTCCATATCAGCCATGTATCCATATTGCCCACAAGAACTTCACCCCTTCTGCCCCTTTCCTTTAATCCAGGAATGGTATCGAGTAGCCATTTAATTTTGGGGCCGGAGAAATAGGTTGCTATAAGTAAACCGGTCTTATTTGAAACATTAGGTCCTAATCCGTCTTTTTCCATCCTCTCGCATATATCAACACTCCTTGTGCACTGCCAGACGATGGCATTATGGAGGGGAATCCCCTTCTTCCGATCCCAAGCCACCACCGTCTCCCTTTGATTTGTAACACCAATACCTGCAATTTCATCAGGAGCAATATGCTTTGACGATAGTGCCTGATGCACTACCTTCTTGGTTTTTTCCCAGATCTCCAAGGGGTCATGTTCCACCCATCCAGGGGACGGATAGATTTGTTCATGTTCTTGATAAGCTGATGCTATAATGGAACTCTCTTTGTCAAAAATAATGCATCGAGTTCCCGTTGTTCCTTGGTCGATTGCTGCTACATACTTAACCATTGAAACGGCCCTTGGATGAAACTGGCATTTCAACCTTGATCATATTTCTAAGATTCTTTTATCGCTCGCTGAGCCTTTCGCTTTTCTTGCTTCTCCAGCTTTTTCCCAATCATCTCTTTTTTTACTTTTCCCATCCTGTTACGAGACTTTTTTGAAGAGGGTGGATTGACCATAACATTAAAAAAGCAATGCGGACAAATATATTGATTCTCTTGAGAAACCCAACCGCACGTGGGACAAGCTTTTTGATTCATTTAAGCCCTCCTTATCACGCCCTTGTGGCCTATATAGGAATTATTGAGGTCAAACTCAAGCCTGATCTGCTCCTTGTCCACCATTTTCCTGGCGAACGCCGCGGCCTTCCTCCCCAATGACTTTATGGTTTTGATGTTCCTTCCTAATCGCTGGGAATCTCGGTAAAGTTTCTTCGACTCGTGGACTTCAGGGATATCAACTGCCGTGAGCCTTACTCTTTCTCTGTTGGTGAGGAGAAGCGTATCGCCGTCAACAACCCGTTTAACCCATGCGGTCTGGAAATCAGCGGCTTACGAGGACGAGAGGGCGAATAGCAGCGAGAAAATAACCAGGAGGAGAAGGAGCCCAAGAAAGTGCTTCCTCATAGTTCAACATCAATTTTTGGTACACCCGCAATGTTCCTATTATACTGCTTGTCTAGGAAAAATAGAATCGGTTTTTATTACGGCGGAGTTATCCGCTCAGGCGAGCGAGAATGAAATCATCTATCAATTAAATAATATATGAAAATGTGACCCTGATTCCTATGACCCTGATTCCTGATTCCACTGATTCCAGAAATCTCAATTAAATCATGGTCCATGGAACGGCATAAACATTTTCACCTAAGGTCAATACATCAGACCCGTTGTAAATAATGAGTCCGGCCGTCCAGTTCGGCAAGACGCCTTTCAGGAAAAAGATATTCTCAGCATCTCGAAATCCAACCCTTGACGAATATTTCACCTCTATGGCTATGATTTTGGCATCGATTTCCAGGATAAAATCCACCTCCTTTTCCTTTCCTCCCTGAGTCCTAAAATAATAGAGTTGGCCATCGCCCACAGAAGCAAAGGCAAAAAGATTAAGAAAAACAAAGCATTCAAATAGCACTGGCCTGAAGAGGTCCGGAATTTGCCTTACATGCTTGAATCCACCTAGCGCACAGCTCAGACCGGGGTCGATAAAATACACTTTAGGAGATTTGACGATCCTCTTAGAGATATTCTTACTGTAGGGCTTTAGCTTCGCCAGAAGCCCGCTGATTTCCAGCAAATTGATATAGCGCCCGGCTGTCGCCTGGGAAAGGCCGGCATCCCTGGCAATTTCACTCTGTTTCAAGATCTGGCCGCTGCGCATCGCTAGTAGCCCCATCATTCTGCGGAAATCCGGCAAATTGCTAATCTGCGCAAGATCCCGCAGGTCCCGCTCCAGATAAGTTCGAATGTACCCATTCCACCAGGCGGAGATGTGTTCCTCGGTGGATAAGAATGTAACGGGGGGGAGGTATCCCCTAAAGAGAACCGAGGCAGACAAGGAGTCAACTTTGGAACCAGCCGGAGGTGGCGCTTCTTCCGGGAGGCGGGAAATCCAGTGTGGAAAATCCCCTTCGGTTTCCTCTCTATGAGTGAAGGGCAGGAGTTCAAAGTATAGAGCACAACCTGCCAGGCTCTCCGAAACCGTTTTCATGAGGAGGAGGTTGGCTGACCCGGAAAGAATGAATCGCCGGTTTCTATCTTCATCTACAGCTCTTTTAACAGCTAGAAGGAGGCCAGGACTTTTTTGAACCTCGTCAATGACCAAATGGTTTGAAAGGGCAAGCAGTTCCTCAGGCATTCTCTCGGCCAGAGAAAGCGTATCCAGGTCGTCCAAACTCACGTAGCGCCACTTATGAAAGGGGGCTTCCTGACGGAGGAGTGTACTTTTCCCGGTTTGTCTAGGCCCAGTAAGGACGACAATGGGAGAAAAAGAAATCGCCTCACGAAGGCGTTCAGCTACCCAACGGGGTTTATATCGCCATTTCATTTCTAACAAGCTTTGATTGAAAATATATCACTTTCTGATAGAAATTATATCAACACTTATTAGTCTGTCAATCATTTTTCGAACAGGACCATTAAAAGGAAAAAGGACCTAGGCAGAATCACCTAAATCCTTGGAAATCATTGGAGCCCCCGGACGGATTTGAACCGCCAACCGTCTGATTACAAATCAGGCGCTCTACCATTGAGCTACGGAGGCTCACAACAAAGTATATCACCATGGGGGAGAAAAGCAAACCCCATTGCTTCGGGGTTTATTACCCCCTCTGCAGGTTGAGGTTAAGAGGTCGGAGAATGAGAGATTGTGCTCGGGGACAACGGAGTACTGCCATGGACATGGGGAGATACAACGAACTCCCTTCCAAGCCTTTTACAAAAGAGGGGACAGAATGGTGTATGAAGGTATATTAACCCCTTTAATATGAAAGTTTTGCATAATACATGACATTTTTTGTCACATTTCCCCAGCCCCCTCTCCCGATGGAACCTCCATACCTTTGACTTGCAAATCGGACGACAATGTAGTAAGTATTCAATACTTCTTAGGCGGAAATCGAGTACCTGATCGAGAAACTGCTTGAAATTATGGCCACATAACGGAGGGGAGGAAGATGTTTGGGCTCGGACTACCCGAGATGATCGTCATCGGGATTATCATCTTGTTAATCTTCGGCGCGAAAAGGCTTCCGGAGATCGGAAAGGGCCTGGGGAAAACGGCAAAGGAGATCAAGGGGATATCCAGGGATATGAAGGAGGCCGAAGAGAAAAAGCAGAAGCAAGGAGATGAAGCGACCCAACCCCCTGAGAAGGACGAGGGGAAAGGAACCCTGCTCGATGACATCGAACCCGTGGTGAAAGATATAAGGGAGATCAAGGAGAAAGCCGATAAGCTCAGAAAGTGGGGCCGATTGCTAAGGTGAGCCCCTATCGATTCTTCTTGACGACCTTTGCCATGTATTCCGCGCCCCGCTCGATGGCATACTCAACGGTATCATCCGATCCCGAGGAGCTCGCATTGACGTCCTGGTTCAAAACCACGGTACCCTTTTCACCATCTATGAACTTGCACGTGAATTGAACTGAAGCACTCCCCAGGTGTCCCCCCACTCCGGGAATGAAGCTCCTTCCAACTCGCCTCCCGGCCGAAGGCGGAGCGTAGGAAAGGATCTCCGCGTCGAGAACCACCACCCCGGCCTTCGAGGAGGGCATTTTCGTCGTTATCTTCTTAAACCATTTGTACTTGGCATTATAGCGCTGCATTTGTCTCAGTATTGCATCCTTGAGGTTGGGCGCATACCTCTCCGGTATCCCGGCATCGGGTTTGACGGTCACACTACTGACCACGAGGGTATCGTAGCCCTTAAGCCGTTTCTTTGCCAACGCCTGTCCATGATGGCAAAATACAGCTATAACCGTCATGAAAACTATAAGACGTCCAAACCGATTTACCATGAGAAATACCTCCTTGACTTGATAGTGAAATCGGGCCTTCCCCATCATTTCCCAAGGGAAAGATTAAACAAATATTAAGCCAAATCCTCAGCCCTGTCAATGATTTTTTGGGCCGATACGCTGAAGGAGGAGATCACTCTACAACCCGACACAACACGCCTCGATGGTCCCCCCTATTCCAGTTCATCGCCTAATCGTTCACCAGGTCCGCCTTGAAAGCCACGGAATCACTGTGCTACTATTCGGCTACAGGGGCTTTTCAGGGATGCTAGTTCGCCCCCATCTCAGGGGCATGAGGGATTGTGCCGCCCCGAGAAAACTGTTGGCGGATTGCACCATTCCGAGGAGAGGGCTGAGGGTTTATCGTTATGAAAACGCTACCTTCTTATAAGGGCTGCTTTGTTTGTGGCAAGGAAAACAGACACGGACTCCGCCTCCAATTCTTCGCCGACCAATATGTGGTGAGGGGGACTTTCAAGGCTCAGGATTTCCTCTGTGGGTACCCCGGAATAGTCCATGGCGGCATCCTGGCCTCAGTAGCCGATGAAGTGATGTGGTGGGCCGCAAGTTGGAAAAAGGCCTCCTCCTGTGTCACGGTGGAGCTAAACGTCAAATACCTCAAGCCTGCTTCCACCGGCCAGGAGTACGAGTTGATCGCCAAGGTGATCGGGGAAAAGAGAAGGATCGTGGAGGTCGAGGGGGAGGTGAGGGACAGAGGAGGAG
>DAOVAK010000159.1 GCA_030671095.1 Deltaproteobacteria bacterium
GGAAAATGGTCGATTCGTCATGAAGGGAAAGTCCAAGGAACTGATGGAAGACAAGGACGTGCAGGAATTTTATATGGGAATTCGCTCAGAGGAGTCTGCCAAAGGATACCAGCGCTGGAAGAGAAAAAAGAGGTGGAGGTAGGGTCAGAGGTCAGAGATCGGAGATCAGAAGTTGGAGCAGTGATGAAATAGGAGCCAACGTGAACATGCCTATAGAGATTGTCCCGAGGGTCTTTAGACAAACTGTGGAGAATTTCGGCGACCGGGTGGCCATGCGGAAAAAGGAGTATGGCCTCTGGCATGACATCTCCTGGAACGAATACTACCGACTCGCCAAATATGTGGGTTCGGCCCTCATATCCATGGGCCTGGAAAAGGGAGATTGTGTCTCCATTATCGGGGAGAATTCTCCCGAATGGGTCAGTATTGACCTGGGTATCCAGGGGGCAGGAGGCGTGGCTGTAGGGGTCTACGCCACCAACGCCTGGCCCCAGGTGGAGTATGTGGTTAAGGACTCCGAATCCAAGTTTTTCTTTGTGGAGAACGAGGAACAGCTCGACAAATGGCTCCACTTCAGAGATAACGTCCCTTCTTTGCAAAAGGTGATTGTGTGGGATCTGGAAGGCCTGAGACATTTCAAAGACCCCATGGTCATGACCTACGACGACCTGCTGGAAATGGGTCGTGAGATCGTGGAAAAGGAACCGAACCTCTACGAGCAACGGACAGACGAGATCAACCCGGAGGATCTCTCTGTCCTCGTTTACACCTCCGGGACCACGGGTCCCCCCAAGGGGTCCATGCTGACCCATCGAAATGTCACATGGATGGCACGTGCCATTGTTATGGACGACCCGGTACAGGATCACGATAACGTCATGTCTTTTCTGCCCTTGTGTCATATTTTCGAGCGCCTCTTTTCCGTCTTTGTACATGTTACCTACGGATACACCGTGAACTTCATCGAAAGCCTGGATACTGTGACCGACAACATGAGTGAGATATCCCCTACCGTGGGATATGCCGTCCCCCGTGTCTGGGAAAAATATCTTTCCGCTGTCTATATTAGGATGTCAGATGCCACCCGGTTCAAAAAGCTTGTCTTCGGTACCGCTCTCAAAATTGGCAGGGCCCGCGCCACCCTGGAAATGAACTTTAAGCCCGTTCCCATTTATCTTCAGGGCCTCTATAGGCTCGCCTATTTCGCCGTCTTCCGCAAGCTCAAAGAGAGACTCGGTTTCGACCATTTGCGAGTAGCTTACTCAGGTGCTGCTCCTATAGCCCCGGATGTGCTCCACTTTTTCCAGTCCATCGGTGTCAATCTTATAGAGGGTTACGGTCAGACAGAGACTTCGGGGGTAACCACGGCCTCGAGGATTGGACGGGTGAAGTTCGGAACCGTTGGCCCGCCTCTCACAGGCGTGGAGGTGAAGATAGCGGAAGATGGAGAGATACTTGTGAAATCTCCAGGTGTATTCAAGGGATACTATAAGAATCCTGAGGCCACAGCGGAGACAATCGAGGACGGGTGGCTGCTTACCGGTGACGTGGGAGAGATTGATGAAGACGGGTATCTCAAGATCACGGATCGTAAGAAGGATATTATTGTCACGGCGGGAGGCAAAAACATTACACCCCAGTACATAGAAAACAAGCTAAAGGCCAGTTCTTATATCAATGACGCCGTTGTTATCGGTGACAAAAGAAAATTCATCAGTTGCCTCATCATGATCGATGAAGACAATGTGGTCAAATATGCCCAGGACAATAAAATTCAGTTTTCCACATACAGGGACCTCACCCAGAGCCCCGAGATCGTTAAGCTGATTCAGGGTGAAGTGGATCAGGTGAATGAGACCCTTTCACGAGTGGAGCAGCTGAAGAAATTCACCATCCTTCCTAAGAAACTCTATGAAGAGGATGGAGAGGTAACGCCTACCATGAAGGTCAAAAGAAAATATGTGAACGAGGCCTTCGGTGATCTGATTGAAGCCATGTATAAAAGGAGGTAATTTCGTTGGACATACGATCAAGGTGTCTTAAATAAGAAGGAGGAGGAATATGAAAAAAAGAAACTTGATGATGGTGATAGGTTGTGTTGTGCTCATGACTTTTATGCTTATTCCCATGGCTCTTGCACAAAGAGGTGTCACGGATACGGAGATACGCATTGGACAGTGGGGACCCCAGACCGGACCCGCAGCCCTTTGGGGTGCCGTGGCCCGCGGAACGGGGTGTTATTTCGACATGATCAATGCGGAGGGGGGGATTCATGGCCGCAAGATCACCTACTTCCTGCGAGATGATGGTTACATGGCTCCCCGGACCAAGGCCATTGCCAAAGAACTGGTGGAGGATAAGAAGATCTTTGCCTTTGCCTCGGGTGTGGGTACAGCAGGAGGAATGGCCGTCAAAAAGTATCTGCACAATAAGCGAGTGCCCTGGGTAGGCCCTACCACCGGATCAACCCATTTCGCTTTTCCACCCACAAAATACTTATTCGCCCTTTATCCGCTCTATATTGACGAGGCGGCCATCCTGATCAACTACGCGGTCAAAGTGATGGGAAAGAAAAGAATCGCATTCTTCTACCAGAACGACGATTTCGGCAAGGAAGGACTTGCCGGTGCAGAGTATGCCCTTGAAAAACTCGGCATGAAACTGGTGGCATCCATATCCGTGGAAGTCCTGGATACGGACCTCAGTTCTCACGGCATGAAGCTAAAAAAGGCGAATGCCGATTGTGTTATCATGTGGGTCCTTCCTAAGCACGGGGCCATAATACTGGGGACCGCCGCGAAAGTGGGTTTCAAACCCCAGTGGATGAGTTCAAGCGTTTTGAGTGACGCACCTATCATGTTTAAGATCAGCAAAGGGCTTTTCAAAGATGTGATCCTGACTTCCTTTGGCCAGCTTGTCAGCGCTGACCACCCCCTCATGAAAAAGTACAAAGTGGCCCATGATAAGTTTGCCCCCCAGGATCGGTGGGGAATTTTCTTTTATGCGGGATTCCTTTTTGCAGAACCCATGGTGGAGGGCCTTAAGAGGGCTGGCCGGAACCTTACGGCGGACAGCTTTGTGAAGAGTATGGAGACCCTTAGAGACTTTCAAGGAATCGGTCCGAAAATCAGCTTTGGTGCGAATCAGAGACAGGGCACGCGCTCTATGTTCATAGCCAAATGCGTAGAGGGAGGGGACCTTGTACAACTCTCCGATTGGATGACCTCTGATGTGGATATTCAGGTGTTGCTCAAACGCCTCGGTAGATAACCAAATTATCGAAACAGACGCCCTGTCCCTGCCTGTTAAAATCTTCTGTCTAGATCAGGCAGGTGACAGGGCTTTTTTTTGCCCAGAGTCTACCTCATTTCTTGGTTGACTATTCTATAAACCATCACTTACTTTCAAACTTCCGATCAACTCATCAATATTCGCTATCTCTTTTTCCTCGCAAAACTTGCTGATTCCTTCCAGGATATCTAGCGTCGCCCTGGGATTTACAAAATTGGCTGTGCCCACCTCTATGGCCCGTGCGCCCGCCAGGAGAAATTCAAGGGCATCCGTGTGCGCCATAATTCCACCGACGCCAATGACAGGTATATCCACGGTCTTGACAACCTGGTAGACCATATGGACCGCTATGGGCCTGATAGCCGGACCTGAGAGCCCCCCGGATATATTGGCCAGCTTTGGTCTACGACTCTCAATATCAATGGTCATACCCGTCAGAGTATTGATGAGAGAAAGTGCATGCGCTCCTGCCCCTTCCACGGCCTTGGCCACGAGACGGATATCCGTTACATTCGGGGACAATTTGACAATCACCGCTTTATCCGTGTTCTTTACGACCCTTTCTGTTACTTTTGCGGAAACATCGGGATCCTTGCCAAACACCATGCCCCCGCATTCCACATTAGGGCAAGAGATATTCACTTCAAGGGCAGATATCCCATCAACACCTCTTAATGCAGTGGCCAGCTCCCCATATTCGTCGATGCTGTGCCCATAGATATTAACGATCACTTCCGTGTCCAGACTCTGAAGCCAGGGCAGTTTCTCTTTCATGAATGTCTCAAGGCCGATGTTGGCCAGACCGATGGCATTCAACATCCCGCATGGGGTCTCCACGATCCTGGGAGGGGGGTTACCCGCTTTGGGCTCCAGGGATAGCCCTTTGACGATAATTGCGCCCAAGAGATTAAGGTCCACAAGGCCCTCAAACTCTTGGCCATAACCAAAAGTTCCTGACGCGGTCATGACCGGATTCTTCAATTCCAAAGGACCTAGTTTTACCCTTAGATCAGGCCGAGACATAGGCATCTCACAGCTAATAGTTCTCTAGTATTAAGTAGCCACAGACCCGCCTTCGCCTGCGGCTTCGTCGAGGCAAGCCCACACAGATGGACACAGACGTGAATGAAAAACAAATGCTTAACATCCCCGCATAGCGGGGTTCAATCCTGCTCGGCTGGATTAACAATCCCCCTGACTCTATTTGCCACTCCTTCTTTTGTCGAATACAAGGCTCTCTGTCTTTGATGTCTGCGATAGTCTGCGGTTAAAATCAATGCATTATATTGAACTCCAATCGATGGACTGGACCGGAAACACGGGTCCGTCTGCACACACATGGTAATAGGCGCGGTTTTCACTTGAAGAGGCCTTTATGGCGCATCCCTGACATGCCCCTAATCCACAGGCCATGGCTGCCTCAAGGGAGGCCTGACATGGCAACGCTTTATCGAGCGCCATAGCGGCCACCTTCTTAAGCATAGCTTGCGGGCCGCAAGTAAAAATAGATAACGCATCCTTATTAGGGCTGCGAACCCTCAAAAAGGATTCCATGAGATCTGTGACCGGACCCGCATGACCCGCAGTGCCGTCATCCGTAGCTATAGAGACGTCTATGGGGAAGTCTCCGACTTGATCAATCCCTATTATTTCATCCGCAGAGCCAAAACCTGTCATCAATTGAACAGATCCTGAGTTCACGTTCTGTATCAAGAAAAAGAGTGGAGCAATGCCTATGCCTCCTGCAACCAAAAGGGAGACGTGATTACTCTTTGGCAGCTCGAATCCTCTACCAAGGGGACCGAGTAATGAGAGCCTCTCACCTTCTCTTGTCTCGGCCATGATAGCGGTACCTCTACCCACCACACGGTAGAGGATAAGCAACAGTTCACCTTCTTTGGTGCCTGCTATGGAAAAGGGTCTTCTTAATAAAGGGTCAATTCCAGACCGGACACGAACCATGACAAACTGTCCCGGTATTGCTGCCGCCACCACTTCGGGAGACCTCAATCCCATCAAGTAGGTATGAGGAGCGATCTTTTCGTTGAATACGATCTCTGCGTAATGTTCAAACATAGTTGCGTCCAAGCATACCCCACAATGATTTAGGATAAAAGGAATATTTTCAAGACGCGAAAGTCACATCTCATGCACTACTCCTCTGTGGAAACTCTTTCTAGAAACTTCTCTGAAACCTTTTGAGCGATGCGTGGCGCATTCCCTCCCGCACGATTATTAATGATCACATTGACACTGATGCCCTCTCTGATCGCGGCTGACATGATCTCTGCCGTCTCTTCAACCATATGATGGCTCATCATTCCATCAATCAGTTTGTCGAATGGATGGGCCTTTAGGTATGCCTCTTCATACCGCACCCTCAATGGCGTCATCAGCCTGATAATGCATTGATTGTCGGCGTTGAAGAATTTGCCCCCGCTTTTATTTAACTGTCTTCGGAGTGGCGGTAACCACGTCCAGTGCGAAAGCACCTGCCCAATGCCATACTTCTCCAGGACCTGGAAATATGGAGCTGAAAGAAGAGACTCCGTCCTCAATTCTATGTGGTAACGGTCATCTCTTGGAATGACACCGAAGAACTGATCCAACTCTTCTGCGCATTCTGCCGGGGAGACTCTCTCTTTTTTCGGCTGATATTCTTGCTCGAAAATAAGGCCTTTGAGATGGCGACCTAACAGGTCGGTTGCGGGGGCATAGAACTGATCTACAAAGATGTCAGGTTCGAGATAATCAGGGTTTTCAACGAACTTGCCGCCTCTCCAAAGCCGTTTAGCAAAGACCGATTGAGGAACTTTCAGGATCAACCGATCATGTTCACGCAGGTGTCTTCTGTAGGCCTGGAGCACATGATGGTTCTGGGTGGGTTGTGAATCCTTGTCCAACAGGGCTCTATAAAAGGTGAAATCCAGTTCCAAGACGGAGAAGTGTTGAAAATACTCTTCAACACTCACCACTGGTAAGACTTCTTCCTTTAGAGACTTTCCGCCAACCTTCTTAGGCCTGCTCGTTATTCTTCCGCTGTAGCGCTCCTCTGAGTAGATCTGACCAAGCCAGCCTGCATATCTGTCACTGGCCGTGCCCATGAAAACATTGGGGTGAAGATCACGAAATTGAAATTTTTCCAACTCCTCAATGTTTCCTTTCTTCATGCTTGCCCCCAGAATGTGGGACGTTGTGCACGCATTGCACGAACGTCCCCCAATCTTTTCGGTAGTTTAGAGTAGACC
>DAOVAK010000408.1 GCA_030671095.1 Deltaproteobacteria bacterium
AGGGAAATCTCGAGACTTTAGACAAGGTGGGATTCTCTAACGAAGAGAAGGAGAAAGTCCTCTCAAAGAATGCCATGAAATTATTTAATTTGGAGTGAACTCTGCTGAGACTACTCGGAAAGGAGACAAAAGATGGAAGAGAAAGTCATTCAAGAAATAGAAGAGCTTGATGCTTTGAGAGGAATGAGGCTCGGGTTTGGAGATGAGAATATTTTCTGGTTCAGGGATGACCTGCACAATCCATATCCCATTAGCCCTTTCGGGATGAGCACCATCCAGAGGGCCCATATGTGGGGATTTGCCCTTGCCGCCGAGGAGACCAAGCTTCCCCCTAGTCGGGGTGCGGTCGTGAAGACCCATAAGGGACGTGTGTATCTCGGCTTCGTGCCCATCACAGATCCTCAGGAGATTGAAAAGCGGGCCCAACAGTTCGGGCCTTATATTCAGAACAGCATGGATAATTGGGAGACATATTACGGCGGAGCCATGAAGGAGGGGGAGGAGCTCACCGTCCCCCTTGCAAAGGCCGATCTGAGCAAATTGACCTACGGTGAATTGGCAGATCATCTGAGAAGGAGCCAGAGGGTCAACTTAAGGTGCTTTCACCTCCACTTCAACACCATGTACGTGGCAGATACCGTCTATATGGGAGGCGAGGAGTTTGCCAGGAAGTACGGGTTAGAGGAGAAGGAGTATACAAAGATGCTCATGGGATTCGAGACCAAGGGGTTGGCCACGGACAGAGGACAGTTCCGGTTGGCAAAGTCTGCGGTGGCAAACCCCGAGGTCCTGGCATTGCTCGAGGGTGATGAGCCCATCGGGCTTGTTATGGAGAAGATTAAGAAATCTGAAGAAGGACAGGAATGGTGGAAGGAGATTCAGCAGTACCTGGATGAATTCGGACATCGGAGTACGGCCGCTGTTCTGGATGCCAACTTCCCCACCTGGTATGAGGACACCGGTGTTGTGACCGAGAATATCCGGAACATTATTCCACGGTTAAAAGGTGGATGGGATTTTGAAGAAGAACATGAAAACACAATCCGACTCAGGGAAGAGGCCATTGAAGAATTCAGGAAGAAGCTCAAAGCAGAGGATGTGGAAGGATTCGAGCATGGCCTTCCCCAGTGGCAGAAGGCCTACGCCTTCAACGAGGACCACTGGTTCTTTCTTGAGCAGATGTGCTGGGCTAGTCTTCACTATTCGGCGATCGAGGCGGGGAGACGATTCACGAAGCTGGGTATCTTGGAGGAACCCGAGGATGTCTTCTACTTGACTTACGATGAGATATTGGAGGGATTAGATAGCTGTGAAGATGCCCCTGAAGTGGCAGGATATGCCTATTCCCATCTCTTCAAACCCCTTGTGGCGCAAAGAAAGAAGCAGAGTGAAAAGGCCGAAGAAGAGAGAGGGAACGCCTTTGTTGGCGTTATTCCCGACAAGGTGGAGGACCCGATCGCCATAAAGGTCTTCGGGTTGACCGACTTTGTCATTGAGAAGGCGCGGAAAGAGATGGCCGGGGAGACAGTTGAGGTGGGGAAGAAGATCGAGGGTTTCCCCGGTGCACCCGGAGTCGTCGAGGGACCGGCTCGGGTAGTAACCGATCATAAGGAATTCCCGAAGCTCAAGGCAGGTGACATCCTCGTGTGCCCCTATACGTCAACCGCTTGGACACCCATCTTCCCAAAGATTAAGGGCGTTGTCACCGACAGCGGTGGCATGCTTACCCATGCGGCCATTACGGCGAGAGAGTACGGGATCCCGGCTGTCGTCGGGACATGGGTAGCAACGACGACGATTAAAGATGGCGATATCATCCGTATCGACGGTACAAATGGTGTCGTAGAGATTAAATAGAAGAATATGTGCTTTTTCCCTGGTGGGGAAACAACAGGGGAGATTGGCGACGACATTCGTGTATGAAACGCCCATTCCACATGGCTCCTTTTTGAGATTGACATTTCAGCGAGGGGTTGTAATTCTAAAGCATAGTAAATAACTAGGAATTACTTCTAAGCCTCAAAAAGGAGAGAATGAAAAAATGGCAAAAACCCAAAGAGAACCCACTTATAAAAAATATATCACAGGACAGATTAAGCGGTTTAATGAACGCAACACTGGATATTCCCGAGCGGACCGTGATGAAATTACCGGGCCGAGACATGGGCTTGAGCAGGGCCTGAAGAGGAATCTTGGGAAAAACCCGCCTGGGTTTACCCACGAGGACTATGCCCTCACCTGTGCCGGTCGGGCCACTGATACGTTAGTGCGGATGAAGGTTTACAGTAGGACGGATTTTGATCGACGCTGGAACATCCCGGAAGACAAGAAAATGACGGACATTGACGCGGCAAAAATGTCGGAGAAGGTGAAAAAGGTCGGGAAATGGTTTGGAGGAGGTCTTGTTGGCATCTGTGAACTCAACCCTCTCTGGCTTTATTCCCACTGGGGCGATCACAATGCCAAGCTGGCTGAAACGTTTGAAGTGGGTGACCCGGTGGAGTTGCCTGAAGCATATAAATATGTAGTGGTCATGGCCATTGAGATGGACTACTTCGACGTTCAACGTTCTCCAGCAGTATGCCCGACCATAGACCTAGGGTATTCAAAAATGGCCTTTACAGCTTTCCATGTGGCAGAGTTTATTCGGAATCTGGGGTACCATGCTATTCCGAGCGGCAACGATATGGGTCTGACCATTCCCATGGCAGTCGATGCGGGTCTCGGTGAGCTTGGCCGAAGTGGTCTATTAATCACAGAGCAATATGGGCCCAGAATTCGACTCTGTAAGGTGTTTACGGATTTGCCATTAGAACCAGACGAGCCCATCGATTTAGGAGTGCAACACTTCTGTGAAACGTGTGGGAAATGTGCTGAAAATTGCCCTGGCAGTGCTCTTTTGAAAGGAGATCGCACTGACCAGCCCATAGACATATCTACCAACCCAGGCCTTCTGAAATGGCCTGTAAACGCGGAGGGATGTCTTTCATGGTGGTATAAGAGTGGAACGACGGGTTGCACCAATTGCATCAGGTCCTGCCCTTATAACAAGCCTCCAGGAATCACCCATGCATTTGTGCGGGGCATAATCAGGCGTATGCCTCTTTTCGATGGGCTACTTGTCAAGGCAGATGACATGATGGGATATGGGAAACAGGTCATCAATGAAGCACCAAGCGAAAAGAGTGTGGCTAAAGTCTATTAAGGGTCAAGAGGATTTCAAGTAGGGAATACCCATTGAAAATAAGGATAAACTTTTTATGCCTGTCGTAAAAACTGTCTGTAACATGTGTTCCACCCGTTGCGGTATCAACGTCCAGGTGGAAGCGGGTCGCATCGTAACCGTAGCGGGCATGGAAGAACATCCCGTGCATGATCTCTGTCTGCGGAGTCAGGCCATACCAGAACTCGTACATTCGCCTGAGCGTATTACAACTCCCCTGAGGAAGATCAATGGAAGATTCGAGGAGATTTCATGGGAGGATGCATTTGATCTCATAGCCTCAAAACTGACCCAAATAAAGAATCAACATGGTCCAAGGGCACTCTTAGTTCATGTGGGCATCCCGTTTGTTGCCACCCATACACAGAAAATTGTAAGGCGCCTCAGTGATCTTTACGGGACCCCAAACTACACGACCGGCAGCTCTTTTTGCTCTTTGGCCAGAACCATGTCTTATAACCTCACATGCGGTGGACATCTTTGTCCGGATTATTCGGATGATACAAGATGCATGATTATATGGGGCATGAACCCGGAGGAGTCCTTC
>DAOVAK010000665.1 GCA_030671095.1 Deltaproteobacteria bacterium
TCGAAGAAGTGATCTTTGATACAGACGAGGGCATGCGCCCGGGCACGACAAAGGAGGGCATTGCCCATATTAGGCCGGCCTTCAAACCAAATGGTACGGTGACGGCCGGGAACTCCTCTCAGACAAGCGATGGGGCAGCAGGGGTTGTGCTCATGTCCAAAGAGAAGGCCAGGGAATTGGGCCTGAAGCCCATGGCCACCTTCCGGTATTATGCCGTTGAGGGCTGTGAGCCGGAATACATGGGTGTGGGACCGTCAGTGGCCGTTCCCAAGGTACTCAAGATCGCTGGCATGACCCTGGATCAGATGGAATTGATTGAACTGAACGAGGCATTTGCTGCCCAGTCCATCTATTGTATCACGAAGCTGGGGATCAATGGGGAGATTACCAACGTTAATGGTGGTGCCATTGCCTTAGGTCATCCCCTGGGATGCACAGGTGCGAAATTGACAACCCAACTTGTCTGTGAGATGCAGGGCAGAAGCCTTCGGTGGGGATTGGTCACCATGTGCATCGGGTTTGGCATGGGGGCCGCTGCTATTTTTGAGATAGAGGATTATTGATTGAATTGTATACGAATTTCCTTTTTTATCAGACAGGATTTACAGGATTTTTCGATAGTTAATTCTTGGCTTTCCACCTGCCCGCCACCTGCCCGCCATCGCTCTCGCTCAGGCGAGGCGGGCGGGGATGAAAGCCAAGAAATTCAATTCGCCTTAGGCGAAAATGAAATAAAGGTTTTAACTATGACGGTGCACGATGAAATAGTTTTCGATAATCAGTCACACAAACTTTTTTTAATTTCCGCTGCAAGCGGGATTGGTTTCATCACTTTCATCCTTCCGGGCCGTAGGCCCTCTAGGCCGGCTTGCAGCTTGTAGAGCCTACAGCTCGGAGAGAGGCAGGAAAGTGATGAAGACAAAAATAATCCTAATGATCCTGTTCATCCTGTCTAATTAAAAGAGGAGTGAGGAAAGTGGCAAAGGGAAGACTTTTTAGAGGCGGGGAATTCTTAATTACGGATGCCCAACCGGAGGAGGTGTTTACACCTGAGGATTTTACCAAGGAACAGCGAATGATAGCTAAGTCCGCAGAAGAATTCGGGGTAGGGGAGATTGACCCGAGGATGGATGAGCTTGAGGAGCTAAACCCCGAATTGGTCAAGACCTTGTTAAGAAAGGCAGGGGAACTCGGCTTTCTCCTTGGGGATATGCCTGAGATTTATGGAGGATCAGAACTGGATAAGGTAAGCGTGAGCCTGATTACCGAGCGAATCAGCCGGGGGTCTTCGGGATTCTTTGTGGCCTACGGTGTGCAGGCAGGTATTGGGAGTCTCCCCATTGTGCTTTTCGGGTCACCGGAGCAAAAAAAGAAATATCTCCCAAAACTGGCCATCGCGGAGCTAATCGGTGCCTATGCCCTGACAGAGCCCGAACACGGATCCGATGCACTCACTGCAGAGACCACGGCAGTTTTATCCGGGGATGGCAGATATTACACCTTGAATGGTCAGAAGCAGTTCATATCCAATGCCGGTTTTGCTGATCTCTTCATCACCTATGCGCAGGTTGACGGGACCCAATTTACCAGTTTTATCGTAGAGCGTAAATGGGATGGTGTCTCAGTGGACGAGGAAGAGAAAAAGATGGGTATCCATGGCAGCTCAACCAGATCTGTCATCTTCCAGGATGTCAAGGTACCTGTAGAAAATGTCTTGGGAGAGATAGGCCGCGGCCATGTTGTTGCCCTTAATACGCTCAATATCGGCAGATACAAACTGGGGGCATCCACTGTGGGAGGATGCAAGCTTCTGATTGCCGAGGCAGTAAGATATGCCAAGAATAGAGTCCAGTTTGGGAAACCAATCTGCGAATTTGGCCTGATAAAACATAAGATCGCTGAGATGGTTATTAAAACTTATGTAAGTGAGAGTATGGTCTATCGTACTGCGGGTCTACTTGATCTGGCCTTAGAGGGAATTGACCCTGCTAAAGAGGATGCAGGTGAGAAGACTGCTAAGGCCCTAAGAGAATATGCCTTAGAGTGTTCCATAAATAAGAACTTCGGCTCGGAGATGCTTGATTATGTGGCTGATGAATGTGTACAGATTATGGGTGGTTATGGTTATATCCAGGATAACCCGGTGGAGCGAGCTTATAGGGATTCCAGGATCAACCGCATCTGGGAAGGGACCAATGAGATTAATCGCCTTTTAATTGTGGATACACTTATGAGGGCGGCCATGAAGGGGGAGCTTCCCCTTCTTCAGGTTATTAAAAAGGTGGCGGGAGAGCTTCTAAGCTACAGGCCGGAGATGGGCATGGAAGAGGGAGTTCTTGAAAAGGAAGGGAAAATGGTGGCTATGGCAAAGAAGATAGGCCTC
>DAOVAK010000154.1 GCA_030671095.1 Deltaproteobacteria bacterium
ACATCCCACAAGAGGGTCTGGGTGCGTGTAGTGAAATGGAAAGGCAAGACACGAATCAGTGTGGCAGGGAGAGCAAACAAAAATCCTATTGGGATGGAAAGGGAGCTAGAGCAGGTCACCAGCGAGCTTCAAAATCTATTCATTGGAGAAGGGAAAAAGTCATGATAAACGCCGTGATTCTGAACTACGTCACCTTTGTCTATTTTGCCTCTTTCATGCTCTATCTCCTCATGATGGTCATGGGAAGAGAGGTCTTTGGGCGCCTGGGGACTGTAGTCACTTCACTCGGTCTGCTGGGTCATACCATCGCCATTATCCTCAGGTGGGTGGAATCCTATCAGCTAGGAATCGGGCATGCCCCGCTCTCCAACCTCTATGAGTCACTGATCTTCTTCGCATGGACCATGGTTTTGCTCTACCTGCTCATAGAGTGGCGGACCAGAAACAGGAGCATAGGGACCTTCGCCACTCCTCTGGCGTTTCTCATTATGGCCTATGCCTCATTTACCGATGTGAGCAGCCGTATTCAGCCTCTGGTTCCTGCCCTAAAGAGTAACTGGCTGCTTGCTCATGTGGTCACATGTTTTGTTGGGTATGCGGCCTTTGGGATCGCATTTGGATTGAGCATCATGTATCTCCTGAAACGACTGGAAAATCCGAACACTGAGACCCTCTTCCTGAAAGTTATACCCAGCTCAGCCATTCTGGATGAACTGAGCTACCAGATTATCGCCATCGGTTTCATATTGCTGACCTTGGGCATCATAACCGGGGCCGTCTGGGCCCATTCAGCCTGGGGACGCTATTGGGGATGGGATCCGAAGGAGACCTGGTCCCTTATCACATGGCTCGTCTATGCTGCCCTGCTTCATTCCCGGATGATTCGAGGTTGGCGGGGTAAGAAGCTGGCCATATTCTCTATCGCCGGGTTTTGTTGCGTCATTTTCACGTATCTGGGGGTTAACCTCGTTTTGTCCGGCCTCCACAGTTACGCCCAGTGAAGCTCCCCGCCCACAGGGCGGGTCATCATTGCAAAAAGTCTGCTCGATAAAGGGCGATACAGGTAAGGTGTGAAATGAGGATATGCAATGTATCAGCCAAAAGAATGGGAGAGGAACCATTCAGGTCTTGTTAAAAAACGCCTGGAACTCCTTTAAGATGGCGACCTTTATATCGAGGGTTACATCCTCTTCAAAAATAAAATCCAGCAAGAATATCATTTTATAGTCCACTGCTGAAGTCTCATATTTCTGCAAAGAGGTCACCATTACATCCTTCAGTTTTCCATAATCCTCTCTTTCGAAGAGGCCAGTTTTTCTCAAGATGAGATTGAGCGCCTCCTTGGCATCATCAGCACTCTCCAACACGATCTCAATCCCGTCAAGTTTCTTTACCGCTTTAATAATCTTCTCACTCTCAACTTTGATTTTCATTTCAACGCCCTATGCGAGTAATAGGTTTTCTATCCTTTCGTGCAAGTGGTCAGGTGACCTTTCATCCCTCAAAACTGAGAAGCACATTCATCTGTTTGCTTTATTAATAATCTTAGAAATGGAAGCATACCACAAGAGTATCCGAGCTGTCCAGATCGGGCATAATGAATTATTTGGTGGAAAAAGATCGAAAAAAAATCTTCAGCAAGTGCCTCAACCCTTTTACGCGCTCGGAAATAGACCTCCCATGGACGAATTTGATTGCACCTAATAATCCCCTATATTTTCCCTTTCCGTGAGGGAACCACCACATATTCTGTCTGGAAAAGGGCATAAAATCGTGGACAATAACCTGGGGTTGTGTCATTTCATCAAATCCAATGGCACCGTGGGTGCGGCCAATGCCCGACTCTTTGAACCCGCCCCATGGTGTTTCTGCCATGCCATGGCTCATGACATGGTCGTTGATCATAACCGCGCCAGCATGGATTTGACGAGCGAGCTCTTCGGCTTTTTTTCTGTTTCTTGACCAAACCGAACTACTAAGCCCGAGATGAGAATCGTTGGCAAGTGCAACTGCTTCGTTCATATCCTTGACCTTCATTACGCCCACAATTGGACCAAAGGTTTCTTCCCGCATCACTAACATCTCATGATTAACTTCAGTCAAAACCATAGCAGGAAGCATATTTCCTGAGCCGTCTCCCTCCGGTTGTGAAGATCTTGCAAAGATCACCGCACCCTTCGCCAGGGCATCCGCCAAGTGGCTTTTGACCGTTTCAACCTGGCGCTCCGTTGTCATTACACCAAGATCCACATTGAAATTCTCGTCATAACCCACTCGCAAGGCTTCCACTCTTTTTTTAAGGAGTTCTAGAAATGGTTCATAGACCCTTTCATGAACATACATCCGTTCCACCCCAGCACAACTTTGTCCGCAGTTTTGCAATCCCGCCCATACGCCCCCAGAGGCGGCACGGTAGAGATCAGCATCATCGCAGACCAGCATCGCATCGTTGCCTCCCAGCTCGAGTACCATTGGGGTCAGGGTTTCAGCAGCTTCACCCATAAGTTTTTTTCCCACACTTACGGATCCGGTAAAAAAGACTTTGTCGATTCCACTCTTCAAAAAAGCACTCCCAGCAAGACGGCCAGGTATATTCACATAAGTAAAGACTCCTTCTGGCAGTGTTGCTGTAGAGAAGCACTCCTCCAGTTTGCGTCCCACCATCTGAGTTTCCGTAGCGGTTTTCAGCACCACTGCATTTCCAGCAAGTAGCGCCATAACTACTTCCGAGAAGGGAATGGAAAAAGGGTAATTCCAAGGGGAAATGATTCCTATAACGCCGTAGGGGATTCTTATAATTTTAGAACGCTTGTTTGAAAGCAAAATGCTTCCGGGCCGAAGGCGTTTTGTTCTCAAGAATCTCCTAGTGTGCTTTTCATAATATGCGACGGCCAGTATGGCTGGGAATACTTCTGTGGTGAGGGCATCGGTACGGGTTTTGCCGTTGTCCTTGGAAATCACTTCAGCAATTGCCTCTGCCTGTTCAACCATGTATTCACGAACCCGGCCCATATACGCAACCCGTTCTTTGACGGGCAATTCTGCCCAGGCCTTTTGCACAGCCCGCGCCTTTTCAATGACTTTTTTCAGTTCCTGCATACTCGTTAAAGGAGAGTATCCCAAGAATTCCCCTGTAGCCGGATTCCGACAGACTGTTTGGTCCCTAGTTTCATTTGACTGATTCTCATTCATAGTGGACCCCCCTAATGCGTGCTGGTTACCATTCGCGAAAAACGCTGCAACGATATCAGAGGGTAACAATTTCCTCAACATGATATTCAATTGGCTCAGGAAAGGGATAGGAGTTATCTCTGTCGTTTTTTGGTTGTCCTGTAATTACCGCTAAATTATATTCTGTTTAATTCAGTTTATTTTTGTGCAATTATCTTTTTCCTTGATTAGGATGCAGCCAACTGGAAATACTTTACAACTTGCCAGACCTTCTCCTGGCAGTGAGGGAGGGGTCAGGCCAAAGGATGCCTCTCAGGGGCTGCGAAGTTTTTTGAGAAATGCGAGTTAGATGGATATCTAAAACAGGCAAAAGAGGGCCTCAAATCTTTGGAATAGAAATTGATTCAACACCCCTTTACAAATATAATTTTTTCATTAAATTATAGCGGATTCTCAATTTCCTCCTTATCTTTTAGGCTTTAATACCTAGGTTCTTTCGTAATGCCCATATACGAATATCAAGCCGTAAACTCCGAGCGTGCATGCCCCAAATGCAGGGAGGGATTTGAAACCCTTCAAGGGGTCAGCGAAAGACCCCTCTCCAAATGCCCTGAGTGCGGCAAAAAGGTGAAAAAGATCATCTCCTGGTGCCGTTCCGCGGTCATGGAGACATCGGATGGCCACCTCAGCGTGGAACGGAAAATAAAGGATTACGAGCAATCAGGCATGTGGAGCCATGCAGCCGAGCTTGCGGACAAACATTCGGAAAAAACGAAAGATAAGGGGCTTAAAATGAGAGCGCTTGATAATTATAAGAAAGCAGGGTATGATGCCGATTCCCTTGCCAAACATGCCAAATCAGATAATGACTAAAGGAGGATTAAATTTATGAAATTGAGTAAGGGTGGTTTTTCTTTTTATGTTGGTATTATTGGCCTTTGTTTGATCGCGGGGGGACTTATCTTCCCTGCATATGGGCACGAAGAGGAAAAAAAGGACCTTCCACCTCGGGCCATCTCCGTCTCCCCGGAATATTCGGGTGTTATTGTTTCCCAGGGTGAAGATGTGAGCGTAGACTTAAAGGTCATCAACAAGGGGAGACAGGATGAGATTATTGAGCTCACCCTCCCTTCAGTGCCCAAGGGCTGGACGGCGACGGTCAAGACCTATAGCTTCGGGGTAACCGGAGTTTATATGGAAAGCGATAAATCCAGAAGCCTGACGCTTAAGGTGGAGCCTGATGAGAGCGTGGGCCCAGGCAAATATACCTTTTTGGTCAAAGGCCGGACCCAGGATGGGGAGTTGACCTCTTCAGGCAAGGTGGTCATCACGGTAAAACCTAAGCAAGAGGAGAAAAAATCCAAAGACGTGAAAATCACCACCTCATATCCTGTGCTCGAAGGTCCAACGGATGCCACGTTTGAATTTTCTGTGGAAGTGGAGAACAAACTGGACAAAGACACGGTATTCAACCTCGGCTATGAGGGTCCGAAAAACTGGGAGGTTAGATTTAAACCAGCCTATGAGGAGAAATATTTCTCAAGCCTGAGGATTAAGCAGGGCCAGAGTGAGTCCATGGCCGTGGAGGTGAAACCCTACTTCTTGGCCGAACCCGGCAGATACCCCATCAAAGTCAAGGTGAACTCGCCAGAGGCGAAGGGAGAAGCAGAGATCACGGTGGTCCTGACAGGGACATACAGGCTGGATGCCGGGACCGCTGATGGCCTTCTGTCGTTAAGTGCCTTGAGAGGGAAAGAGGCCAATCTCTCCTTTTATGTGAAAAACACCGGTTCTGCCAAACAGAATACCGTCAAGTTCCTCTCTTTCAAGCCCGAAAACTGGAAGGTGGAGTTCAAGCCGGAAACCCTTGAGACCCTTGCTCCCGGAGATCTCAAGCAGGTGGAAGTGACGATTACACCGGCCGAAGAGGCCTTGGTGGGAGATTATTCCGTCGGTCTTGCGGTGGAGGGGGAGAAGGCCAAAAAGAACCTGGAATTCAGAGTAACCGTCAAAGCATCCACCGCCTGGGGGCTAATAGGAGTCATTATCATTTTGGTCGTGGTTGCGGGCCTCTTGACAACATTTTTCAGGTTTGGAAGGCGGTAAAATGGAGACCCAAAAAATCATAGAGACAAGCGATCTAACCAAAAGGTATGGCCGCCAAACCGCGGTAGACCATCTCTCCTTTCAGGTTGATGAAGGGGAGATCTTTGGGTTCCTAGGACCAAACGGTGCGGGCAAGACCACGACGCTCCTGATGCTTCTGGGACTCAGTCGGCCTACGGAGGGCTCCGCCAAAGTCTGTGGACTGGATCCTTTGAGAGAGGCAAGAGAGGTCAAGCGATTCGTTGGATATCTTCCTGAAAACCTGGGCTTTTACGGGGACCTGGACGCGGTGCAAAGTCTCCGATACATTGCCGATTTGAACGGGATGGAGAGAGGTGAAGCCGAGGGCAAGATTCAGGATGCCTTGAAGGTGGTTGGGCTTGCCGGAGATGCACAAAAGAAGGTGGGCGCCTATTCTCGCGGCATGGTCCAGCGTTTGGGCATTGCAGAAGTCCTCATCAAGGATCCGAAGGTGCTCTTCCTGGATGAACCTACCCTCGGATTAGATCCGGATGGTGCCCTTCGCCTGATTGATCTCATCCAGTCCTTGAACCGGGAAAAAAGAATCACGGTTCTGATCTCTTCCCACAATCTCCACCAGGTGCAAAAGATATCCCACCGCGTGGGGATCATGATTAATGGAGAAATGGTGGCCGAGGACTCTATTGAGGCACTGGCTCGAGAAAAACTGGGCGTGGGAGATGAAACATACACCCTAGAAGAAATTTACATGAAATATTTTCAGGAGGTCTAATCATGCAAGGCCTATGGGCCGTTTATAAAAAAGAACTGGCTGACCACATGAGCAGCTACAGATTTGTCATCCTCTTCGCATTCATTGCCCTGGTCAGTTTCATCCTCAGCTATATGGCAGGGATAAACGTGAGGCAAGGCCTGGAAGGTGTGGCCAAGCCCAAGTTTGTCTTCCTCATGCTCTTCAGTACTCCCGGGGTCGTATTCTCCATGGTGCAATTTGTCGCCTTTTTTGGTCCGCTCATTGGGCTCGTGTTGGGCTTTGACGCCATTAACCGTGAGAGAGCCCATGGGACCCTGATCAAATTAGTATCCCAGCCCATCTACCGGGATGCGGTCATCAACGGGAAATTTCTCGCTGGATTGACCAATATTACCATCATGCTGGTATCCGTTGTGCTGATTATCTCAGGTTTTGGGCTCATCCTTTTGGGTGTCGTGCCCGGGATTGAGGAGATTCTGCGTGTTTTCATGTATCTCGTCATCAGCATCTTTTACATCTCATTCTGGCTTGGGATAGCCATCCTTTTCTCGATCTCGTTTAGGAGTATGGCCACATCACTCCTCGCCACGGCGGCACTATGGCTCTTCCTCTCCTTCTTCGTGGGGTACGGAGCCCCTGTGCTCGTGGC
>DAOVAK010000072.1 GCA_030671095.1 Deltaproteobacteria bacterium
AGATCTAACGGGGCAGGCCGCAATGCTCTCCGTCCACTTGCCCTCATGTTGACTGACTTCCTCCAGGAGAGCTTTCTTCACCCATCCCCTGTATGAATCCCTAAGGTCATCAGTGCCATTGAAATTGAGCAAAGTCGTTAGATTCTCGAAATCTATAAGGCCGTACCTGGGTCGGGGGTTCTGTATTTCATTGTATGTAATACCTGTTCGCCCTTGGCATCTTAGGACTCTTCTCTTAAAGGCATGCTTTCAGCCCCAAAATGGGTATTCTAAGGCCCAAAATGACCGCTAATTATCTGATTTATCTTGTTCTATCATACACATAGATTGTTCCTCAGACCACAGACCAAGACCAACGGACCACACTAAATGGGGTTTCTTTGAGAAATTAAAAAGCACCACTATGTCCAAAATTGGATAAGTCTGCCCCAATTTGACATAGCAATAAGATAAATAGCATCGTAGCCTTGAAAAAGATGCTTTAACCTGAGTCCCAAAGACTTTTTTGCCTCAGAAATGGCAATAACCTACACTTCGCACATAATCAATCTCGGATCTTGGCAATCTGGTTGACTTTACTCGGCAGGCCTTATACAAGAAAGGTGCATATATGTCAAAAAAATGAAACTCCCTGGGGAACGGCCAGAAAAATTGGCCAAAGGCAGGTTTCGGGTTATTCAAGTACCCCGCCGGCCCGGATTTAATAGGAAAAACGGCAGAGGAGACGCATTCGGGGAGGCCCGCCTTGCCCTTCCCAGGGGGAGATTTGGTGATGAGAGTCAAAATTCGCCTATTTTCCAACCTGAAACAATATGGTCCTGGCCAGGAAGGCGCATTTCCCCTGGATCTTGAGGTCGGTGCCACTGTCCATGGTTTGGTGGAGGCGCTTGAAATTCCCCCTTTGGTCAAGCGGGTGATACTGGTCAATGGGTACCACTGCCAGAAAGACACCGTGCTGGCCGATGGTGATACGGTGACGGTTTTTCCACCCATGGCAGGGGGGTGAATCGCAAGGCGCAAACTGCAGATAAGGGATGAAATCAGCCAAAAACCAAAATTTCAATATTCGTGATTGTTGAACGGCTTGGCATACCGTGGAGAAAGGAGGTGAATTGGAACTTAACTAAACCGATAAACTTTAAAAACAGGAGGTTGCAAATGAAAAGATTTAATTGGCAAGTGCTAAAGGTTTTTTTTGTTCTGGTGGTCGCCTTGATGATGGCGTTTCCAGTGGTTTCAGCGGCAAAAGATTACAAACTGGCGATCTCTCAGGGATGGCTTGACAATGACTCGGGGCAGAATCTCCGGCGAGGCTACGTCAAAGGGATCAAGGATTTTTTTGGTGAAAAGGCCTCGAAAGATGCAAAGTTCGCCAATTCCAGCTACAACACAAAACTGCAAAATGAACAGCTCGAGGCCTTTATCAAGATGAAGCCGGATGCCCTTTTTGTTACGGCATCTGAGGCGGCCTCCATTGCACCGGCCATTAAACGGGCAGTGGTGGCGGGAATCCCCGTGTTCTCTGGAGACTCCCTTATTGCCGGAACAGCCTGCACCACCTCTGTCCTTTCCAATAACTTCGGGATGGGCCTTTTAACGGCCGAATATATGGCTCAGCGGCTCAATGGAAAAGGTAAGGTTGGCGTTGTTGGCCTTCCAGCCAATGAGACCTGGGATCACCGGGAACAGGGACTCGACTGGCTCTTGAGGGACTACCCAGGGATTGAAGTGGTCGCGCGCTGGAATTATGATCCGGCAGGCGCTGTTACGCCCAGGCAGGGGATTGACAACATGCTGGCAGCCCATCCCAAGAAGGGCGATCTTGATGCGATCTGGTGCGCCTGGGACGGAGCCGCCATGGAAGGAGCGCTGGCCATAAGAAACGCCGGAAGACAGGGAGAAATATTTACCACCGGCATTGACGGCGGAACAAATGCCTTTACCTATATTAAAGGCGACAAGACTGCCATGAAGTTCACAGCGGCCCAGAGCATGTGGGCCATGGCGTACATGTCCGTCTATTATGCGTCGGAATATTTGAAGGGCCATAAGGTGCCGAGGCTTGTCATCAGCCCGGTTTACGGAATCACAAACAAAGAGCTAAAGGATGTGGACATCAAGAAATACGGAGATACATACGACCATCCCGGCGTGGCCCGAAAGCTAGGTTGGAAAAGATCACTGTAGGATAAAGGTGTAAACCGCGTTCATTTATCAAGTCACTTTAAATATGAGCCGACAAATCAATTTGAAATTGAGGGATTGAGGGATTCGATTGATATAATTGTTTTTAATTCCTTAATCCTTCGAGGCAATTTCAAAACGTCCCCTTTTGCCTCCCGCCCCTTGGCGGGACGGCAGGCTCAAATATTAATCCTCGAAATACTCAATGTATTCCTGTGGTTCAAATTTTCGCCTTCCTTGATATTGAATCCCGCTGAAAGCGGGAAACATTTTGAAACTGCCTCCTTCAATTCGTCATTCAATAGGCCCGGTATATCCTGGCCAGGTGCACAACAACCCTTAGAATCGGGTGACAGATAGTGGCCGACTACAGATTGCATATGGAGGGGATAGTAAAAGAATTCCCGGGAGTAAAGGCCCTGGATGGGGTTGACTTCTATCTGAAACCGGGGGAAGTCCATGCCCTTCTCGGCATAAACGGCGCCGGGAAATCGACCCTCATAAAGATCCTTTCCGGTGTATATTCCAAAGACAAAGGCACCATCTTACTGGACGGAAACCAGATAGAGATCAACAGCCCCCAGGATGCCATGAATCACGGTATCGCCACGGTGTATCAAGACCCACAGATGATCCCCTCCTTCACAGGATATGAGAACATTTTTCTGGGATTTGAGACGGAAAAAAAGGGGACATTCACACGAATTAATCGGAAAGCACTCCAGGAAAAGGCAGAGCGAATCCTGAAACGATTCCCTGTTGAGATTGATCTCACAAAACCGGTTTTGCAGCTGACGGCTGTGGAACAAGAGATCATTGCCATCCTGCGGGCCCTGTCAAGGGAGATGTCTATTTTGGTTCTGGATGAACCCACCTCCATCCTGACCGAAAATGAAAAACAGGTGCTCTTTAGGCTTATCCACGTGCTAAAACAGCAGGGGGTGTCCATTGTCTACATTTCTCACAGACTTGAGGAGATTTATCAGATCGTCGACCGGCTCACCATTATCCGAGACGGCAGGAATGTGGCAACCCTGGGTGCAGGGGATAAGGATGCCGACCATATGGCCATTGCCGAATTGATGCTGGGTGAGAAAATGGACCAGATCTATCCTGCCAAGCGGAAGTTCACCGGTGAAGAGATTCTCTCCGTAAACGGACTTTCATTGGAAGAGAGGTTTCAGGACATAAGTTTCGGGGCCTGTAAAGGAGAGATCCTGGGTATCTTCGGGTTGGTGGGTTCCGGCGCAGAAGAACTGGCCAAGGTCCTCTTTGGATTATTTCCACGCACCAAAGGCCACATAAAAGTCCGCGGGCGGGACATTCGGTTTCGATCCGCACGTGAGGCCATTCAAAACGGCGTTTTTCTCATTCCCGGGGATCGAAGGGTTGAAGGCTTGATCGATGTTCAGCCCGTATCATTTAATATATCGCTCGCCAATCTGAAGCGAATTGCAAACTTCTTTGGACTGGTTCGACGCAAACAAGAAAAGAGAGAAACATATGCCCTGGCAGAACAGCTAGCATTGACTCCCCCCGACGTGAACCTCAAGGTTTCCTTCCTAAGCGGAGGGAACCAACAAAAAGTGGTCATTTGCAAGGGCCTGTTTACCAAAGCGGAAATCTATATTTTTTTGGAACCCACAGCCGGTGTGGATGTTGGCGCCAAGACGGGCATTTACAGCCTGATCCGGGAGCTGTCAAAAGAGGCGGCCGTGATTCTCATTTCGTCCGACTGTGAAGAGATCGCCGGCGTGTGCGACCAGGTCATGACCCTGTTCAAGGGAGTGGTTACCATGGCTCAAGAGGTTGATCGCGTCTCACCGGAGGAAATCCTCCTCTGCGGTGTAAAAGAAAGGGGGGCCGTGGACAGATATGGCAAGTAGAAAAAAACGACTCTTCTCAAACGAGACCGTACCCATTGTCATATTCTTTATACTCTTCGGCTTGATCATCGTGGTCTTTTCCCTGATGCATGAACACTTTTTGAGCGCCAGGAATATCTCCACCCTGCTAAAACATGCATCCATAAGTGCCATATTTGCCCTCGGCGTCACCTTCGTCGTGGTGGTGGGCCATTTTGATCTCTCCTTTCCTATGGTCTGCGCCCTTGCCGGAATGACCAACAGTTTTCTGATCGCAAAAGATATCCCCGTGGTCCTCAGTGTGGCGGCAGGTTTGGCCGTCGGGGTTTTCTTTGGCCTCCTCAACGGTCTGGCTGTAGGTAAACTAAAGATGCCGGATATCGTCGCCACCGTGGGGATCGGCGCCATTGCGTGGGGGTTTGCCTATATGTACAGTGGTGGTGCCTACATATACGGCAATGTCTTGACATCGGGCATTCTGGAACTAAACGATGCCGTGTGGTTGGGCGTTCCATTGCCGGCGATCCTGATGGGGGTCTTCTATCTCCTGGGGTATCTGATCCTGCACCGCTCCCGTTTTGGACGGTGCTTTTACTCTACCGGGGACAACAGGGTTGCGGCCATATTTTCCGGCGTAAACGTCAAGCTCTACATCCTCGCAGCCTTTATCATATGCGCGGCACTGGCCTCTTTTGGGGCCATCATGAGCAACGCATCCCAGGGTCAGGGCAATGTGAGAGTGGGTCTGGTGTTTCTGTTGAGTTCTTATGCCGCCGTATTTCTCGGCAGCGCCGTCTTCAAAAAGCCTACCATTTACGGAACCTTTTCTGCAGCCCTCTTCATCGCCACCATGTTAAACGGGTTTACGCTTATGGCCATATCTTATTTCTATATGGACTTTATCATAGGAATGGTTCTGATCACCGCCCTTTGCTTGTCCACCGACCTTTTTTTCAAAAAACCGGGAGGAAAAGCCCCCTCGGATGTTCCGGATTCCATGGACGAGGCGGGATCATGAAAAAGGCTATTTCAAATGGTTTCCGCTTAGTGAAACTCTTCCAGCCCCAGTTCGCCCTCATATGGCTTCTGTTTGCCATGGTCCTAATATTCTCCATCACGTCAAACGCCTTTCGGACGCCGGACAATCTGTTGGAAATACTGCGCTCTTCGGGAATTTATGCCATACTTGTTCTTGGGCTTACATGGATCGTGGCCACAGGGGAACTTGATGTCTCCTTTCCCAGTGTGGCAGCGCTTGTGAGTATGGTAACCGCCTATCTGATAAAGATCGGTCTCCCCATTGGAGTTATTCTCATCCTGGCGCTTGCGACGGGGACCCTGGTCGGTATCATCAATGGTCTCATGGTATCCTATCTCAAAATCCCGTCCCTCATAGCTACCATCGCCACCGGTTTTACCGCCACAGCCATCGCCAAAGTCATGGGCGAGGGGAAACCCATTTTTATTGCCATGCAGTCAAAGATCGTCTACGGATTTGTGTACGGCAAGATATTTGGAATTCCCGTACTGTTTCTGACGGCTCTGATCATCTATCTGGCCTGTCGGTTTCTTCAGGACCGGACAATCATGGGGCAGCATCTCTATGCCCTGGGGGAGAACAGACAGGCCACCCAGGAGGCCGGGATTAATGCCTCAAAAATAGTCTTTTACTATTTTATCTTATCCTCCGTCATGTCGGCCATTGCCGGAATTCTCGTGACCGCCCAGTTTGGTTCCGGGCAACACGAAATAGGCGGCGGCAACGCGATCATGATCGAAGGATTTACCGCCGTCTTTCTGGGGGCCATGGTGATCAAAGCAGGCAAGCCAAATGTTATTGGAACACTGATCGGGGTCATTCTATTGACCGTGCTTGTGAACTGGATTACCCTCCTCGGCCTTCCCACCTTCATCGTGTGGCTCACCAGGGGAACGTTGTTGCTTGTGGGGGTGACCATTGTCACTCTGTCCGGCTACCAGCGAAGGGTGATGGGGAAATTGCAGATAGGTTGATAGGGCCTGTGAAAAAACCAGGGAAAACACGGATGAACGGGTTTCTGTTTCCAGTCCTCTATGAAAGGCTTATTGGTCTTTAAAGTGGACTTTAAACAGGATCGGCTATTATTGTTGCCGGATAATCCATAAGTTGATTTAAACATTTAAGTGAGTGAAGCCAAGGAGGCGGGTTATGAAAAACGGGTACATGGAAAGAATTTTGGAAATAGACCTCGATAGCGGTAAGATTGAGACGATCGATTTTCCCGAGGCCGTCAAAAAGCAATACCTTGGTGGATCCGGGCTTGCCGCCTGGTACCTGAACAAAGAAACGGATCCAGCCAAAATCGATCCCTTGGGCCCTGAGAATAGATTCGTTCTTCTCACCGGACCTCTTTGCGGGACCCCCGTCTATTCCTCATCCAGGTATGAGGTGTGTGCAAAGGCTCCCCTGACCGGTATCTGGGGGGAGGCGAACAGTGGGGGAAAAATTGCCCAGGACCTGAAGAGCGCAGGATATGACGGCTTTATCCTCAGAAACGCCGCGGACAGACCAATACAAATCGTCATCGGGGAAGAGAGGGTTGAAATTGCCAGTGCAAGCGGATTGACCGGCAAGGATACCTCTGAAATGGAGGCCTTGCTGAAATCCCAGCACGGAGACAAGGTGAATTTCGTCGGTATCGGCCCTTCAGGGGAAAAGAAGGTTGCCATTGCCGCCGTGATGAACGATGGAGCGGACGGCCGGGCCGCCGGGCGTGGCGGGCTGGGAGCAGTGCTCGGTTCCAAGAATGTCAAGGCCATCGTGGTGTCACGGGGCAACCAGAAAACGCCCATACATGACAGAGAGCAGTTGATGGCATCCATCAAGGAACATGCCAAAAACATGAAGGAGCTGACCGAGGGTTTGAGGGAGTTCGGCACACCGGGGGTGGTGACCCCCAATGAAGAGAGCGGGGATCTGCCCATCAAAAACTGGGCCATGGGAAGTTGGCCCGAGGGGGCACAGAGGATCAGCGGCCCCACCATGAATCGGACCATCCTTACCAAGAGATACTACTGCGGCCAGTGCGCCATCGGCTGCGGAAGGGTCGTCAAGAATGAACAGGGACCGTACGCTGTTGTGGAGGGTCCCGGGCCCGAGTACGAGACCCTTGCCATGCTAGGCTCCAACTGCCTCATAGACAACCTGGAGGCCATTGCCAAGGCCAATGAGCTCTGCAATCGTTACGGCCTGGATACCATTGCCGCCGGCGCCGTTATCGCTTTCGGAATGGAGGCCTATGACAGGGGTCTGATCACAAAGGTCGACACCGATGGCATTGAACTTACCTGGGGAAACGCCGATGCCATGATCGAGATGCTCAAGGCCATTGGTGAGGCCAGGGGGTTTGGACAGGTCCTGGGCCAGGGGGTCCGCAAAGCCGCTTCCATTATCGGGGGAAATGCGGAAGAATTTGCCTGTCATGTGAAAGGCATGGAACTGCCCGCCCACGATCCACGGGCCAGGTTCAGCAATGTATTGGGTTATGCCACATCCAACCGGGGGGCCTGTCATCTAAACGTATTCGGCATGGACTTCGAAAGCGGGCTTGTGCCGCCCCAGGGCCTCGGCTATAACAAGGATCAGGATCCCTACGAAGTGGAAGGCAAAGCCAAATTTTCCGTTGCCATGCAGGATCTCATGTCGGTTTTCGATTCCCTCACCGTCTGCAAGTTCATCCTCTTTGGCGGGGTCGGCGTACCGGCCCTGGCCCATTGGGTCAACTGCGTCACCGGCTGGGATTTTGATGTGGATTCCCTTTTAGAGGTCGGTGCGCGCGCCTTTACGGTCAAACGGTTGTATAACAACCGTCTGGGGATCAGTCGGAAAGACGATCAGCTGCCTCCCCGTATCACCAATTTTCCCAGGGACGATGGCGGCTCCAAGGACAGAATCCCGCCCCAGGGGCAGTTGCTGAATGACTATTATAGACTGCGAAAGTGGACCGAATTCGGGGAACCGAGCGCTGAGTCCTTAAAGCAACTGGGAATCGAAGCCTGAGGCTGACTGGAGGGATGACGATGTTGGTTGAAAAAAAGTTGACCGCCATGGGATTGACCCTTCCCGAGCCGGTGGCTCCGGTGGCAAACTATGAAACTGCCGTCTTGGACGGGGGGATATTGTATTGCTCCGGAGCAACCTGCATGGAAAACGGAAAACCCAAATACCAGGGTCGGGTTGGAGAAGATGTGACGCTGGAAGAGGCCTATGAAGCGGCCAGGATTACCGCCCTGAACCTCCTGAGCACCGTCAAATCAAAGATCGGCGATCTGGACCGGGTGGAACGGATCGTCAAACTCCTCGGGTTTGTGAACAGCGCGCCCGCCTTTCACCGGCAACCGGAAGTCATCAATGGGGCCTCGGACCTGTTTGTGGAGCTCTTGGGGGAGCGGGGGCGACATGCCCGATCAGCCATCGGAACGAACAATCTCCCCATGAATATACCGGTGGAAATCGAGATGATTGTGAGGGTCAAGGAGGAGCAAGGGTAGATCGAAAATCCCCTTTCGCATCCAGCCCCCTCTCCAATTCCGTGAGTGAGAGCGGAGTCGGGAGTCGGAGTGGAGTCGGGGTCTGGAGTCTGGAGTCTGGAGTTTGAGTCTTGAGTCGGGGTCGGACCACGCTATCTGCTTGATATCTATTGTATTTCGTCCCAAGAATAGGTGTTTTCAAGCCTTAGAAGACCGTTTTTGACCCCAAAAACGCCCCTGTAAGGAGCTGCTGGCTCCCGAAGTTCATAAGAACTATTCTGTGCTGTTACGCGTCGCCCCTTTGCCTTAATACCGAGCCGTTCTTTTGTCATCTTCACGAACAGTCTGCTTCCCACCCCGGTTAAATAAAACAACCAGATTTAACGGGGCAGGCCGCAATGCTCTCCGTCCACTTGCCCTCATGTTGACTGACTTCCTCCTGGAGAGCTTTCTTCACCCATCCCCTGTATGAATCCCTAAGATCATCAGTGCCATTGAAATTGAGCAAAGTCGTTAG